>JAQGPD010000403.1 GCA_028293305.1 Verrucomicrobiales bacterium
TTTCAGGGAGAGGCCCTGGACGGCGACCCCTTTCACTTCCGCGGCCAGGGTTCGGGCGTTGGCCTGGATTTCGATTTCCGCGGTTTTGACCGCAGCCAGGGAGAGGGCTTTTTCCAGGCGCAGACGATTGGTTAGAGGAAAGCGCTGGGAGTAGGTGATGCCGGCGGAGAATTCGCGGCCGGCGAGGTTGGGGCGGACTTCGGTTTCGAGTTCCGGATTGGCCAGATTTCCGGCTTGGAGCACCCGGGCGCGGGCTTCGTCCAGCGTGGCGCGGGCCACGGCCAGGTCGGGATTGTGAGCGATCGCATAGGCGGCGGCGGAGTCCGGGGAGAAGGGCCGGGCCTGCGCTGAAGTGGGCAGGGCGGCGACGGCGGCGGGGAGCAGCAGAAGCAAGGGAAGCGGAAGCGGGAACCGGGACAGTGTCCAGCGGCGGACAAGCGGCGGCCGGCCTGGGGAAGTATGAGAGTGAGTAGACATGGCGGAAAATGTGGTCCGGTGTGAGCGGGGCGGATGGAGGCTGAAAATCGACGTTAGGGAATGGGGGCGAAGCGGTGCGGGCGGCGGTGCGGGAGCATCGAATCGATGACTATGATGATGACCGGCGGGGAGCTGATCGGGTCGCTTTGACGGAATGAGGGACTGGAGGAATGAAGGAATGGAGGGATGAAGGGCAGAACGAAGGAGGGAAGGCAGAACGAAGGAACGACAGGTGAAGGGAACGAGGGAATGAATTAATGGGGAGACGAAAGCAGGCGGGAGGAGAGGACGGAAGGTGGTAAGAAACGAGCGAATGGCGGGGAATCCGTGGAGACCGTGGCGGGGAATCCGTGAATGCCGGCCCATGGCTTCGACGCGGGCAAGCGGGTGGGGATTCATCCAACAAATCCGCGTCCTGATTTCCGGGGCGCGCCCTGATCCTGCCGGGTTGCCCTGAATAGCTGCCTTCCTGGATAGCGGCTTCCTGGTTTTCCAAGGAAAAAAGGCATCACCGTCCTTTGTTAATCCATCCGCATTGGCCGGCCCCTTCGCGGCCTGCTTTAAGCTTTTTTGCGCTTTACGCTTTGTGGCCAACATCTCCAGGCACCGCCGCCATCATGTTTCTGAGGGCACGCGCCGACAGGAGCAGCGCGGAGAGGCGTGCGGGGCGCAGCCGGAATTCAAATCAACATTGGCGCACTGGCCAAATGCAGGGGCGGCGGGCCGGGTGGCACTGGGTCGAATGCGATAGGCCCGACGGCGGTCCGGAGCGGGGCGGCCCATTCCGCATGGGAAATGGGATAGGCGGAAAAACGGACGAGAATCAACTGCGGCAAGGTCAAACCCGCCGAACCGATGACAGGTGGATAGCCATCCAGGTGGACGTGGCCCGGGGGGCATCCGCAGCCCGGCATTTTGAAAAATTCCTGCTGGCCGGCGAGGGTCGAAGCGGCATCCGACCCGGCATGTTGGAATCCGGCGGCAATAGAAGCATGGGTCACTCCAGCCTGGCAGGGACCGTGAACGTCCCCTTCGCATTGGGTCTGCCATCCAGCGGTGCGCATGCCGGACCATGCCAGGAGCACGGCGGTCAGCAGCAGGCAGACGATGGATTGAAAGCGGGAACGCATGGGGCCGGGACGGCGGGGGAAAAATCGGTGGGCGGAAAGACGATGAAGCGGGGCAATCTGGACAGCGCCGGCCGGCTTGCAAGTTGTTTTCCGAACCATGCGGATGCAGGGTTTCATTCCCCGGCGGGCCGAGGCGGCGGGGCAAAAAATGGGTCCGCGGAGCAGATCTTTGTTGTGATGCTAGATTCCTGTTTTAGAGGTCAGAGGCTCGTCGCCTGTAAATTGGAATATCATGAAATCCTGGTTTTGCCCTTTGGTCCTGACGTTGTGCATGTTGTGCGGAAGCGGGAGTCTGCGGGCGCAGCGGGAGCCAACGAGGCCGCCGGGAGCCGACATGCTGCCGGAGAGGTGGACCGGGGTGGCTTTGATCGCCGATGGCCAATATTTCGGAAAATGGAACTATCCGGTCGAGGTCCCCGCGATCACTTCGGATCTTCAGACCTGGCAGCGGTGGGAGGAGACCTGCAAAATGGGCGGGTCCCCGCGTTTGAGCGCTTCGGCGGGGGTGATTTTGGAGGCGGATGACAAAGGCCGCCACCTGCTCGCCATCGCGCCGGGAGGCGGCATCGCCAGTTGCGTCATGGAGGTCGGAAATGGCCGGGTGGACGCCAGCGGGTCGCTGATCAGGCAGGTCGTGCTGCGGGTCGGGGAACAGGGAAAAATCAATATCAAGGACTCGGCATTGTATGAATTCCACGTGGTGAAAATTCCGGGGGCCAAGACCAATACGGGTGGGGTGGTGATCCAGTCCTGTGCGGTGACCGGAACCTTTGGAGGCGGACATTGGGATGCGGGCGCGAATTGGTCCCTGCGGGGCTGCCATTTCAAGGACAGCCAACTGCCGTGGATTTTTGGAAAGCCCGGCGACAGTCTGGTGGTGGACTCCTGCCACTTTTCGAACTGTTTTCTGCCTGACAGCTTTCTGCGTTTGTGCCGGAATTGCACCTTCGATGGTTGCGTGATCGGCGCGGCTTCCTTCGCAAAGTCCGAGCAGCCCGGCGGATTGACGGTGACGCAGGCCGGGGCCGCCATCCGTTTGCTGCCCCGTCCGCCCGGTGCCGAGGAAGTGAAAATCACCCCCGGTCCCCCGGTTCCCGACTTTTGGATGGGTTGGTCGAAGGACCTTGGAAAACCTGGCGTGGCCTGCCGCATGAGTTCCGGAAAACCGGTGAAGCCCATGCTCCTCAGCGGAGGTCAGGAATCCGCCGAAGCCCTGGCCCGGGCAGTGGAGAAGAGTGTTTACCGCCGCTTGGATGCGCCCGAACGGCTGGCTTTCCATCCTGACAAATTGGGGGTCATGTATCAGGGCGCCCTGCGGCCCACCGGCACGCATGAGCCCATCAGCGGCCGCCGGATCGAGTGGGATCAGAAATCCGTGCCCTTGTCCGAAACGGATGCCGGGGGAAAACCTTTGGAGCACAAGCAGACCGGAAAGACCAAGGGGCTTTTCAGTCCGGAATACACT
>JAQGPD010000455.1 GCA_028293305.1 Verrucomicrobiales bacterium
GATCCTCGCGACCCTCGCCTCCATCATCGCGTCCCAGGCCCTGATTTCCGGGGTGTTTTCCCTGACAATGCAGGCTGTCCAGCTGGGTTATCTGCCCCGCATCCGCATCAGCCACACCTCCTCCTCGGAGCATGGGCAAATCTACATCAGCCGGGTGAACTGGCTGCTGATGATCGGCACGATTCTGCTGGTGGTCGGCTTCCAGACCTCCGAGCGTTTGGCGTCGGCCTACGGCATCGCCCTGAGTCCGGCGATGTTGATCACGACCATCCTGCTCTTCTACGCGGCGACCCGGAAATGGGGATGGTCCGCACCGAAAACCATCGCCCTGATCAGTGTCCAGTTGGTGCTGAACACCTTGTTTGTTTACTCCAACTCCCTGAAGTTCTTCCACGGCGGCTGGGTGCCCGTCGTCATCGGCCTGGCAATCTTCATCATCATGGTCACCTGGCGCGCCGGACGCCGTGTTCTCGGGGAAAAACTGTATGAGCAGGCCCTTCCGCTGAATCAGTTTTTGGAATCCATCGAGCGCGGAAAAAAAGTCCACCGTGTGGGCGGCACCGCCGTTTTCCTGTCCGGAGCCAGCGGCCTCACGCCGACCTCGTTGCTGCACAATCTGAAGCATAACAAGGTGCTCCACGAGCGCATGCTTTTCCTGACGATTGTGTCCGAACTGCATCCCTACATCCGCCCCGAGGATCGGCTGAAGGTGGAAAAACTAGCCGAGCATGTCTGGCGGATCACGGGGCATTATGGCTTCATGGAGCAACCCGACGTCCCCGCGCTTCTCCGCGCCTGCGCCGACTACGACCTGCATTTCGACCCCATGCAAACTTCGTATTTCCTGGGCCGCGAGACCATCATCCCCACCAACCGCAGCCTCTCCCTGTGGCGCAGCAAGTTGTTTTCCGTCATGTCCCGCAACGCCCAAAGCGCCGTCGCCTACTACAATATCCCGCCCAGCCGGGTCGTGGAATTCGGCATCCAGATCGAGCTTTGAAACAACGCCGGGTCCGGCCGGCCAGGCCCGTCTTGATCCGTCGGATCCGTCGGATCCGTCTGATCTGTCTGATCTGTCTGATCTGTCTGATCAGTCTGATCAGTCTGAGCCGGTCCGTCCGGTCCGTCCGGTCCGTCCGGTCCGGTCCGGTCCGTCCGTTCGGTGGGCCTGCTCCATCTTGCCGGGCCGTCGCCATAACCTGGGCAGTGATCAGACGGCATGATCAGTCTGTCCTAACATGACCCGGCGGGCAAGCGCGGGTCGCCATCAAGATCAAACCGATCCCCGCGTCAAAACCGGCGGGTGATACAGCCCCCGCGCATTGCAAGCCGCCGCCAGCAGGCACACCACCGCCAGTGGCAACGCAAGTCCCGGCCCGAAAAGCTCCATCCCCATCACCACGCACGTCCAAGGCGTCCGCGCCGCCGCGCCGAACACCGCCACCATGCCCAGCGCCGCCAGCGGAGGCCCCGGCAGGCCCCACCACCCTGACAAACTGTGCCCCAGCGACGCCCCCATGAAAAACAAAGGCGTCACCTCCCCGCCCTTGAACCCAAATCCCACCGTCATCAGCGTGAATAGCAACTTCCACGCCCACGCCCACGTCACCGCTTCCATCCCGGAACCGAGCCCCGGGCCCGCACCGAGCCCCGGGCCCGCACCCGCACCCAGCCCGACGCCTTCCTGAAAAAACGACCCCAGACACAGCCCGCCCGGAGTCGTTGGCAAAGTCCCCAGCCCCAGGAAATCCCGCGTTCCACTCACATAAACCAGCGCGATCACCCCCAGCCCGCCCAGCACCGGCCGCAGCTCAGCCCGAGGAACCAGCCGCTTCAGCCAGCCTTGCAGTCCATGCGCCGCTTTGACAAAAACCCGCGCCAACAGCCCGAAACAAACCGCCGCCGCCGCAAGCTTCCACCACACCGGAACACTTGTCAGGGGCAGGGACATCCCCTCCGGCCACACCGCATGCCGCGCCCCCCAGGCATGGCACACGCGGTCCGCCAGCCACGCCGCCCCAAGGCACCAGGGCCACTCACCCATCCGGCCCGTTTTTCGCCGCAATACCTCCACCGCAAAAACCGCCCCCGCCCACGGCGTCCCGAACACCGCGCCGAATCCCGCCGCCACTCCCGCCATGAGCAAGCCCGCGTGATTTTCCGGCAAGCCCCGCAGCCATCGCCCCGTTCCCGCCGCCAGCGCTCCGCCCATTTGCACCGCCGTCCCCTCCCGCCCCGCCGACCCCCCGCCCAGATGCGTCGCCAGCGTCCCCAACAAAATCAAAGGGGCCATCCGCGCCGGCACCCCGCCCCCCGGCTCGTGCACCTCATCCAAAATCAGCCCCGTCCCGCGTTCGGACCGCCCCCCCGCCTTTTGATAGAGCACCGCCACCGCCCAACCCAGCACCGGCAAGGCCCACAGCCATCCCGGATGCGAAATCCGCACCCGCGTCACCGCATCCAGGGCCCATAAAAAAAACGCCCCCGCCGTCCCCGTCAGCACCGCCGCCACCGCCACAGGCACCACCTTCCGCCACAAGGCACGGGGAGAGAAACCAAATCGTCCAATCATCCCCGCCCCATATTCCCTCCCGCCACGCCCCGCGAACGGAAAAAATACCCGTCCCCTTCTCGTCCCCTGCCGGATTCCCCCGCCCGTTTGGCCCCACGCTTTTCAGGCATCCGCCCGCATCGAAACTAAAAAAACTGCCATTGTCATCCTGAGACCGGTCGATATGCTCCCCGTCCGCCAAATCGGCACCCCCTCTTTTCAGCCCACCTTTCAGCCACCGTTTTCCCATGAACATCACCGTCGAAAAACTCCCCAACTGCATGGCCAGCCTCAGCCTGCAAATCCCTGCCGAAAAGCACACCGCCGCCCGCAACGCCATCCTGGCCAACTACGCCAAACACGCCGCCATCCCCGGCTTCCGTAAAGGCAAAGTCCCCCGCAGCGTCGTCGAAAAACGCTTCAAGGACGAAATCGCCCAGGAAGCCTCCGAGCAGGTCATCAATGAAGGCCTCCGCGAAGCCATCAAACAGGAAAAACTCAACGTCCTCAACGTCGCCGACTTCACCCCCGGCGAACCCTCCCCGGAAGGTGACCTCAACGTCACCGTCCGCCTCATCCTCGCCCCGGAATTCGAACTCCCCGATTACAAAGGCCTGAATATCACCGTCCCCACCCTCGAAGTCACGGACGAACAAATCGAAAAAGTCCTCCAGCGCCAGCGCGAGCAAATGGCCACCCTGAAGCCCGCCGCCGAAGACAAGGCCGCCGCCGCCGGTGACTTTGTCAGCATCGACTACACCGGTTCCCTGGACGGAAAACCCCTCACGGAAATCCTCCCCGAAGCCGAGCACTTCATCGCCTCCAACACCGGCTTCCTCCTGAAACTCTCCGACGACAACTTCGTCCCCGGCTTCTGCAGCCAACTCGAAGGCATCAAAACCGGCGAAACCCGCGAAGTCAAAGTCACCATGCCCGAAGAAGGCATCAATGAACTCGTCGCCAACAAGGAAGTCACCTTCACCGTCACCGCCGGCCCCATCCAGGAAGCCGAACTCCCCGAACTGAACGACGAATTCGCCGACCGCCTCGCCGAAGGCA
This sequence comes from Verrucomicrobiales bacterium, assembly GCA_028293305.1. Taxonomy (GTDB): domain Bacteria; phylum Verrucomicrobiota; class Verrucomicrobiia; order Verrucomicrobiales; family V1-33; genus CAIZWU01. The sequence continues at coordinate 3,611 of JAQGPD010000455.1, forward strand.
AAACCCTCGCCGAACTCCGCACCCTCATCCGCGAAAACTCCGAGGTCCAAGCCAAACAAAAAGACCTCGAAAACAAACGCATCGCCGCCATGGAGGCCCTGCGCGACAAAATCGAATTCGACCTCCCCGAAAACGTCGTCAACAACGCCGCCCAACGCCGCGTCAACGAACTCGTCAAAATGAACCTCGAGCGCGGCCTCACCCAGGACATGCTCGTCGAAAACGAATCCGCCATTCTCGAAGCCGCCGGCAACCAGGCCAAGGTCGACGTCAAAGACGAATTCCTCCTCATGGAAGTCGTTAAGAAAGAAAACCTCCAGGTCACCCAACAGGACATGATCGGCCGCATCGGCACCATCGCCTATCAAGCCCGCACCACCCCCCAGAAGGTCATCAAATCCCTTCAGAAAAACAACGGCCTCGAAAACGTCCAGCACTCCGTCATCCTCGCCAAAGCCCTCGACGTCCTCGTCCAGCACGCGAACGTAGAATACAAAGCAAGCGAAGCCACCGCCGACGCTACCTAAAGGAGCACGGGCCTCCCGGCCCGTGTATTTCTCCCCGGCCCCAGCCCGCTTGACTTCCTTCCCCCAAAAAACCCAAGTCAAAGCCCACCCCAGCCGGTCAGAAGCCAAGCCCAAAGCCCAAAGCCACCACCACCCATCCCCCACCTGCCACATGCGCTCCCCGCTCTACTCCCTTCGTGAAATCCAGGACGACAAAGCCCGCCTCGCCATGCTGCCGGGCCATCTCCGCGACCGCGTTCTCGACGTCGCGCAGAACGTCACCGTTTACGAAAAAGAACCCGGCATCGGCATGATGGGATTCGACCTCCTCTCCCGCTTGATGAAAGACCGCATCGTCTTCATCGGCGAGCAGGTCAGTGACGGCCTCGCCAACTACGTCATCGCCCAGCTCCTGTATCTTCAAATGCAGGACCCCGGCAAGGACATCAACATCTATATCAACAGCCCCGGCGGCAGCGTCACCGCCGGCCTCGCGATGTATGACACCATGCAGTTCATCACCTGCGACGTGAACACCTACTGCATGGGCATCGCCGCCAGCATGGGCTCCGTCCTCCTCACCGCCGGCACCAAAGGAAAACGCTTCTGCCTCCCGAACAGCCACGTCATGATCCACCAAGTCAGCGGCGGCGCCCAAGGCACGGCCTCCGATGTGGAACGCACCGTTGAGTTCATGTATAGCCTCAAAAAACGCCTGAACGGCATCCTGGCCAAACACACCGGCCGCACCATCGAGGAAATCGAGCGCGACTCCGACCGCGACAACTACATGACCGCCCAACAGGCCGCCGCCTACGGATTGGTTGATAAAGTCCTTGAATCCCGCAGCGAACTGCCGGTTATTTCAGGCACCTGAAACAACCATGGCCCGATCCTCCAACCTGACGATGTGCTCCTTC
>JAQGPD010000470.1 GCA_028293305.1 Verrucomicrobiales bacterium
TCATTGATGCTCCGTAAAATAACATTCTCCGTTTGGTCAGGAAGTTTTTTGCCATTCACGGATACCTTGACCGTCACCACCGCGGGCCGTTGCTGACGCACCTTTCCGAGCGCGGCAAAGTCGAAGACCCCCTTCGGAAAAACGATCACCTCGTCCATGGCCTCCTCCACCGTGACCTCCGTCCGGGAAGGTCTCATCCAGCCCTCGGAAGAGACCTCCACCTTGATTTTCGCCCCTTCCGGCACATCAAAAAGACGCGCTCCGATCCACCCATTCGGATCTCCCAGCACCGGCACGTCCTCGGATTCCTCCGCGCTGTCAGCATCGGCATCGGCATCGGCGTCCGCATCGGCCGGCTTTGATTTGTTATCGCTGTCGCCGTCCTCCTCCTCATCCTCCTCCGCGTCCTCCTCCGGATGCCAATTCACCGTCGCCGTCGCAATGAGCGCGCTGGGGTAGATATCCGTCCCCGTGTATGACCACGTTTCAAAGGTCGGGCCCTTGGCATGGGCGGAGGCATGTCCACATAAAGCCAGAATGCCAAATAGAGAAAGTCGCGAAATCTTCATAGGAAAAAGCAGTGGAAACGGGCGGGGCAGGGAAACAATGGGTCGGTGGAAGCAGTCAATAAAAACAAATCGAAGGCGCGCCACCATGTCCAACTTATAGACAGTGTAAATGAAGAATTAAAATCCAATCACTCCTAACAAAAATTCCGCCCGCGGACCGCTTCCCGCCGACCTCCCTGCCGCGGCCCGCCATTCCCTGTGCCCGATGTGCTCTTCTTCTCCTTTTGCTACTGCTGCTGCCGCTGCTGCCGCTTCTGCTGCTGCTATTTCCCCCGCTACCGGATCGCCTTTTTGCTTGTTCTATTTGATCCAACGATCCAACACCCGGAATGCCGACACCGCCGCGATCATCGGATAGAGTTTTTCGTAATACCACAGTCGCGCAAAATACAACCCGATGGGTGCCGCCGGAAAATCCGTCCCTTCCCGCGTCATCGCCATCAAGGCCTCCGCGCTTTCCCTGACAAGATTCGCGTCCCATCCCGCTCCCGGTTGTTTTGCGTGCCTATCGTTCGCCATTGGCTTGGGCGTTTCTTTCACCATTTCCTTGGCCGCTTCATTCGCCATTTCCTTGGCCGCTTCATTCGGCGTTTCCTTGAATGGCGGTCCAAAAACTTCCCCGTTCCCCGGTTTCCTGACATCTCCCGTTCCGCCAACCTCCCCACGCACCCGGTCACATTCCAACAACGCCTCCAAGGCCACCGCCGTCTCCTCGATGGATCCCGCCCCCTCCCGGGCCGACCCGCCGGACCACGTGCCGTCCGCCCGCCGCACCGACCACAAAAATCCCGCCGCGCGATCCCGGATTCCTGACAATTCCTTGAAGTCGCTTCCTGGCAGGACGCATAGATATTTCAGCACCGTGGCCGTGCCATACACCGGGTTGTTTTCGTCAGGCTCATGCTCATTTCCAAACCACAGCGGCAGCCACGCCCCGTCCTGCCTCTGCGTTTTCCCCAGCCACGCCACCGCCCGCCGCATCGCGGGCACAGCGTTCAATGCAATCTCCCCGCGCCAGGTCTGCCACGCCGCCAGCGCATGAGCCGTCAGGTCCGGCGCGCTGCGGTCGAAGGGCAGGGCACCCCAGCCTTTGCAGAAAGTAGGCATGCCCCCATCCCCGTTTTGCAGCCCCATCAGCCATCCCGCCCCGGCTTCCGCCGCCCGCGCCTCACCGGTCCTGACGGATTCCGGCGCGCCATCGCTATCGGTTAGTTCCTTCAAGGCCAGCAGTGCTCCCGCCGTGTCATCCGCGTCCGGCACCCCACCCGGCAAATCCGTCCAGGCCCAGCCACCGGGCGCCGACAAACAATACGCATGCCGCTCCAGGTATTGCTGCCCCAGCAGCCAGCCGCGCACCGCTGCCCGATCCGCTCCGGGAAGCCGGGATTTCCCCAGGGCCTTCACCGACAACGTGGTCCCCCACGTCGCCAGATTCGTGTCGATGGGCCAACTCCCGTCCTCCCTCACGGATTTCACCAAAAACGCCACCGCCTCCCGCACCACGTCCCCCGTCCCCGCGCCCGCCGCGCACAGCGCCATGGTCACAAAACCAGTCAGCGGCGTCGCCTCCAGAAAGCCGCCCCCCTCCGGCTGGATCTCCCGCAACAGCCGACCCGTCCGCGCCATGGCCGCGCTCCGCACCCACCCCCATGGCCCCCGTAACGGTGCCTTCACGTGACGGGCCTGACCGATCGCTATCAAAGCCGGCAATGCATAGCTAACCACCGGAAGCCGCAACGCCGCGAACCATTTCCGCGGAAATGCCGCCAACTCGAACGGCAACGCCGGCACCCGGCGCCAGCACTCCGGATCCGCGCCCAGCCGCCCGCCCACCGCGCACGCCATGAAAATTGGCACCGCGAAAGTCTTGTCCTTCCCATACCGCTTCACCAATGCCGCCCCCAACGCCTCCGGCCCCAGCCCCCCGGCCACCCGCTCCAGCCACCCCTCCGCCCCGGCCTCCACCGCTTTCCATCCCCCCGGCACGCCCCGCATGCTCCCCATCCCGAACGCCGACCACCCCAGCAAAGTCGTCGCCACATTCGAGCGGCTCCGCACCGTGTCCCCCCACCCGCCATCCTCCCCGCGCGTGGCCGCCAGCCATTCCAATCCCCTCAGCATCAAGCGATCCCGCATTTCCTCCTCCATCACCCCCGCCGGCAGCGACCCCAACGCCAACACCGCCACCGCCGTGGAAAGCGCACTGCTGGAAAGCTCCCCCTCCCACCACCCCGACCCATTCCGCTCCGCCAAAAGCCGCGCCCGCGAAGCCGCGCCCACCTGCCGCACCCGATCCTTGAAGTCTTCTGTCACCCCCCACCCCACCCTCGGAATCCGCCCCTGAAAACGGAAAATTTCCCGCAAATCACAAGGAAGAATTTCCAATCCTGAAGTATACACTCCTGTCCAACATCGTCCCCCGGCCCGCCCCCGGCTCCGCCCGCCCCGCGCCTAAGCCTGCACCCCCTCCCGCCTTTTTCCCATGCCTCTCCAGACCTTCCGCCACTACACCATTTGTCAGGATCGTCAGGGCACCACCGTCGAAGTCTGGCGCGGCACCGACGAGGTCGCCTGTCTCGCCTTCGATAACAAACAACACCGCTTCGTGGAGCTCCACGTCGCCATCGGCCCCGCCGAGCGCCAGCGGGATACCCCCGGCTTCCTCCACCTCGTCCAACTCGCCGCCCCCCTCCGCCACCGCCACCTGCTCGGCATCATCGAAGGCGGCGAGGACGAGGGCGCGAACTATTACATTTCGGAATTCCTTGATGGTGAACGCCTCGACTCCTGGCTCGCCCGCTCCCATCCGCTCCCCCCGTGGCTCGCCCTGCTCATCGTCCGCCAACTCGTCGATGGCCTCGCCACCCTCGCCAGCCACCCCCGACTCCTCGCCGGCGTCGAGGTCTTCCACGCCGGCCTCTCCCTCTCAGGCCCCCATCCGGACGATCTCAATGTCAAAATCTGCGACCTCGGCCTCCCCTCCCTCCGCCCCGTCAGCAGCGAACCCCGCTTCGTCGAGGCCCGCGCCATCCATGAAACCGGCCGCCTCCTGCTCTACATGCTCACCGGCACCCTGACAGACGGCCCCGTCTCCGCCGAAACCCTCACCAGCC
>JAQGPD010000525.1 GCA_028293305.1 Verrucomicrobiales bacterium
CGTGCTGGTGTTTCCTGTCAGGGTGCAGGGTGCCGGAGCGGCTGCGGAAATCGCCGCCGCGCTCCACCACATTTCCTCACCTGACTCCGGCCTTCCTGACATCGATACGGTGGTGGTCGCCCGCGGCGGCGGCAGCCTGGAGGACCTCTGGGCCTTCAATGAGGAGATCACCGCGCGGGCCGTCGCCGCCTGCCGCCTGCCGGTCATTTCCGCCGTGGGTCATGAAATCGATTTCACGATTTCCGACTTCGCCGCCGACCTCCGTGCCCCCACGCCCAGCGCCGCGGCGGAACTCCTGGCACCCGACGGCGCCGAGCTCCGCGCCGTGCTCCAACAACACCGCGCCACCCTCACCCGCCGCATCCAACAAGCCATGCAGACCTGGCGGCGCGAGCTGGAATACATGGCGCGCGGCCCGCTCAGCCGGGAAACCGACCGCGTGCTCCTGCCCTGGCGGCAGCGCCTGGACGATGCCTCGGAGTCCCTGACGGATGCCGTCAAACTTCAAATTTCCGAACATCGCCAGCATCTCCAACAACTCGGCCATCAGCTCCAGCGGCTGCGTCCGGACCATTTGCTGACGCAACGCAATGCCCGCCTCGCCCTCCAGCGCGAGCGTCTCGCGACCCGCCTCCAGGCCATCCTCACCGATCGCCGGAACCAGCTCGCCCAGGCCCGCGCCCGGCTGAAATCACTGGGTCCGCAAGCCGTGCTGGCCCGCGGTTTTTCCTACACGCAGACCACGGCCGGCAAGCTGGTCCGCGAGGCCCGGGAGCTGCAACCCGGCGAGGAATTCACCACCCATCTCGGCCAGGGAAAAATCCGCGGCATTGTCAAAAGCGTGGAATAAAATGGAACGCCTGACCCAATCCCGCGCCGGGGTTCCGGCATCGCCCCCGGCTGGACGGAAATTTGTCAGGAACGCATGCCGGATTGAAGATTCCAGCGGTCCGTGCTTTTTTGGAAGGTGAAAATTCCCCGGCTGGCACCGTCCTGGAAAAAACCCCGCACCTGGCTGCCGGCCGGAGCCGCGCTGGCCCTGACATTTTGGTTTTTGCTCCCCTGGCTGATGCCGTGGCCGCGGACTCTGAGCCAGGGAATGCCGGAGGGCGTGGTCATCACGGACCGGCACGGAACGCCGCTGCGCCGGCTGATGGCGGGGGGACATCGCGTGGGCGATCCTCTCAAAATAGCCGACCTGCCGGCGGGTCTCATCCAGGCGACCCTGGCGGCGGAGGACCGACGGTTTTTCTCGCACGGCGGAGTGGATTTTTCCGCCATGATCCGGGCGGCCCGCGATGGCGCGGCGGCCCGGCGGCGGGTCTCCGGCGCCAGCACCATCACCCAGCAACTGGTGAAATTGGCCATTCCCAGGGAACGCACCCTGACAACAAAATTGAAGGAGATCCTGACCGCCCGGCGCCTTGAAATGACCTGGTCGAAGGAGCAAATTCTGGAGCAGTATTTCGCCCGCCTCGACTACGGGAATCTGCATCGCGGCCCGGGGGCGGCGGCGTGGGGCTATTTCGGAAAACCGCTGGGGGATTGCAGCCTGGCGGAATTCGCTTTCCTGGCGGGTCTGCCGCAGGCTCCCAGCCGCCTGAATCCCTGGCGGAAACCGGCGGCGGCGGTGAAGCGGCAGCAATGGATTCTGGAGCGGCTGCGGATCAATGGCACGGTGGAATCCGCCGCCGTGGACCGCGCCCTGACGGAACCCTTGAAGCTCCGCCGCCATTACGGATCCTTCGCCGCGCCGCATTTCGCCGGGCTCCTCATCCAGTCGCAGACGGACCAAAACCTCCCGTTTCCCACCGCCGGCGATTGGCGCACTTCGCTGGATTTGAATCTGCAATCCATTTGCGAACGCAGCGTCGCCGACCGCCTGGGCCGCCTCGCCGGACGCCATGTCAGCCAGGCCGCCGTGGTCGTGCTGGACAACGCCACGGGCGAAGTGCGCGCCATGGTGGGCAGCCGCGACTTTTCCGGAGCCGGATCCGGCCAGGTGAATGGCGCCCTCGCACGGCGCTCGCCCGGATCCGCGCTGAAGCCGTTCACGTATTTGCTCGCACTCCAACGCGACCTCAGTCCGGCCAGCATGCTCGCGGATCTGCCGGTGGAATACATGACCGCCACGGGCCTCTACCGGCCGCAGAACTATCACCACCGCTCCGCCGGCCCGGTTTCGCTGCGCACCGCCCTGGCAAACAGCCTGAACCTGAGCGCGGTCAAAGTGCTGGAATCCCACGGCGGTCCGGCCGCTCTCGTCGCCAGCCTGCAATCCGCCGGGCTCACCACCCTGACAAAACCGGCGGCGGACTACGGACTGGGCCTGACCATCGGCGGCGGGGAGGTCACCCTGCTGGAACTGACCTCCGCCTACAGCACCCTGGCAAGATTGGGCCGCATGATCTCGCCGCGCCTGACACCTCGGGAAATTGACCCGCCGTCCGCCGTTCCGACCCCGCCGCCTTCTCCGGGGAGCGGCGGAAACGATCCGGTTTTCCTGTCAGGACAACAACTTTACGATCCCGATGCCTGCTGGCTCCTGGCGGATATCCTGTCCGACAACCAGGCCCGCGCGCGGACCTTCGGCACCGATTCCGCCCTGCGCCTGCCGCTGCGCTGCGCAGTGAAAACCGGCACCAGCACGGACTACCGCGACAACTGGACTATCGGTTATAATCCACGCTTCACCGTCGGCGTGTGGGTGGGAAATTTCGACAACTCCCCCATGCGCGGCGTGAGCGGCGTGACCGGAGCGGCCCCCATTTTCCGCGACATTTTCACCTGGCTGGACGGTCGTTATCCCTCCGGATGGTATCCGCAGCCGCCGTCCATCGTGGACTGCGCGGTGGATCCCCTGACAGGTTTTCCGGTGCCGGAAAAATGGAGGGACAAGCGCCCCGCCGTGGTGGAGAAATTCCGCCGCGACCTGCTCCCGGGCCCGGCGGATGCCACCCGCTATGACGAATCCGGACGCGTCCG
>JAQGPD010000552.1 GCA_028293305.1 Verrucomicrobiales bacterium
GCGGCAACCCCATCCAACCATGAAAAAATACCTCCTCGCCTTCTCCCTCGCCGCCGCCATGTTAGCCATGCCCGCAGTCGCCAAGGAATTTAAACTCCCCAAGGAAGATCCTGTCTTTTCCCTTAAATTTCCTGACAAATGGGAAGTCACCTATGAGGACGAATCCGTGGATGGCGTCTCCCCGGACGGCGCCATCGAAATCTACGCCCAAACGGACGACGCCGAGACCATCGAGGACAGCGTGAAGGAAAGCATCGACTACCTCACCGGCGAGGGCGTCAAGATCCAGGCCGACACGGAAACCAAAACCGATGGCGAGCACAACGGCATGAAGATGGGCATCATCGGATGGAAAGGCACCGACAAGGACGGCGCCTGCTCCGTCAGCCTCATCTTCCTCAAAGTCACCGAGGACACCACCATGACCCTCATTTACTGGGCCACGGATGACCAGGTCAAAAAACACGAAAAGGAAATCAATGCCGTCCTCGACAGCATGAAAAACCTAACTGCCAAAGCCGACTCCAAGGATAAAGAGGAAGCCAAGGACGAAGCCAAACCCGGCAAGAAAAAAGGCAAAGCCACCAAGGAGGAAAAAGAGGAGAAAGAGGAAAAAGCCGACAAGGAAGAAAAAGAAGAAGAAGAGAAATAACAACCCCGGCCGGCGTTCCTGACAATTCGGGAAAGCCCACGCCCGGTCCCTGATCTTCCCCGCGACGCGGCGGCATGCCAAAGCCTGAAAAGGCTCCAACTTGCCGCCGCGTTCTTTTTTGCATGCAGGAGAAACCGGAGGGTGGACATTCTGTCCACCAATGCCACCCACCCACCCACCCCGCCTCCAAGCCAAGCCAAGCCACCCATTTGAAAAAAACATGGACATCCCCGCTAAATGACTGAATGATCCATTCAGTCAACAACCAACTACCCCATGCCCATACTCAAAGCCGATCTCTCCGGAAAGCGCCTTCGGGAACTCGCCGAAGCAGCGACGGACGTCTTTTGCCGCCGGGGCTATGAGCGCTCCCAGATGTCCGATGTCGCGAAGGTCATGGGAGTGGCTGTGGGCACGGTTTACCTGTATGTCTCCGGCAAGGAAGCCTTGTTCGACCTGACCATCCGTCATGGCTCGGAGGAGAATGAATCATGGATGGATGCCCTCGAGATTCCCATCCAACCCCCGGCGCCGGGAGCCACGATGGCTTACCTGGAGGAGGTTTTCCGCCGCACGGAGTGGCCGCTGCTGGCCAAGGCGTTGAGGAAAAAACAGGTGGAGAATGCCGCGGCGGAATTGGATGGAGTCCTGCGGGAACAATTCGGTCTGATGCGGCGGCATCGGCGCGGCCTGCTGCTGCTGATGCGTTCCGCCCTGGAATTCCCGGGCCTGACCCAGGTCTTCATCCATGGGCTGCGTGACCGCCTGCTGGACCAATTCGCCAAACTGCTCCGCATCCGCGCCGCGGCGGGTCAATACCGGGCCGTCTCCGAGGTCCGGGCCACGGCGGCGACCGTCATCCAGACCATCTCCTGGGCGAATCTTCAGCGCCCGCTGGACCCGGGACTATTGTCCATGGACGAGGCCGCCGTGGAGACCTCCGTGGTGGAATTGCTGGCCAATGGATTGCTCGCCTGACGCATTTTTGTAAACCTATGAAACGACTTCTCCTGTTTTTCGCCTTAACAACTATTGTTCGCGCCGACTATGCCCTGAAGGACGGCGATACCATGGTTTTTCTCGGGGACAGCATCACCGGCGCGCGGGGCTATACCAAGCTGGTGGAGCACTACACGCTGATGCGTTTTCCGGAGCGCAAAGTCCGGTTTGTGAATGCGGGGCAGGGAGGCGACACCGCGAACGGTTGTCTGGCGCGTCTTGATAGGGATGTATTTTCGAAAGGCGCCACGGTGGTCACGGTGGCGTTCGGCATCAACGATATCGGCTGGGGCACCAAGGCGGATGAGGAGCACAAGCAGCTGTATTTGAACGGCATCCGGACCATCATCGAACGCTGCCGGGCAAAGAACGTGCGCCCCGTCATCTGCTCCCCGGCCATCACGGCGGAGGCTCCGGAGACTGCCGTGAAGAGCTATCTGCAATCAATGACGGATGAAGGCATGGCTTTGGCGAAATCACTGGGGGCGGACACCATCGACCTGCACCGGGGCATGCGCGAAGTGCAGCGCCGGATGATTGATGGCAATAAAAACTCCAAGCCCGAGGATCAGGTTAGTATGCACACCAAGGACGGAATTCATCTCTCCGAACTGGGACAGCTGGCGATGGGTTATGCCATGATCAAAGGCCTGGGCGCGCCGGAGGAAGTGTCGTCGGTGGAAATCGATGCCGCCAGCGCCACGGCCACGGGCAGCGGGTGCCAGGTGAAAGACCTTGTGTCGAAGGATGGCACCCTTTCCTTCACCCGTCTGGACGAAGGGCTGCCCCTGAATCTCGGGGCGCTTTGGCAACTACAGCACCGCTGGATTCCTTTTCCGGAAGGGATCAATGGCTACCGGCTGATGGTGAAAAACCTGCCTGCGGGAGATTACGAATTGAAAGCCGGGGGCCGCGTGCTGGGCACGGAAAAGGCGGAGCGCCTGGCCAAAGGCGTGAACCTCGCTTCCATGACCGCCAGCGGCTGGCACCCCGGCGGACCCTGGCATGTCCAGTCCTGGGTGGTGCAACAACTGGTGGAATCAAGGGACGATCTCTGGGCTTCCGGTTCCAGCGTGGACCAATACGGCGGCCCGGACCTAACGGAAGTCAGGGCGGCCATCCACCGCCAGGATGACGCCATGGTGGATCTGCAACGCCTCGCGGCCAGGCCCCGGCCGTATTTGATGGAAATCATCCCTGTCAAACCATGAGCCGCATTCCACCAGCCGTTCAGGAACCCTCCCATTGGCTGATGGGTCCGGCCTGGCATGCCCAGCGGGATCCTATCAGTTATATCACCCGATGGGCCGGGGAGTATGGGGACATATTTTCCATCGGCTCGCCGCTGGGCAGCGCCACCGTCGTGGCGGATCCGGTGCTGGCCCGGCAGGTGTTGGCGGATCATTATTCCAGCTATGTGGAGAAAGGACGGTCCTACGCCGTGTTGCGTATCCTCATGGGCAACGGCCTGGTCACGAGTTCCGGCGAATTTTGGCGCGGACAGCGCAGGATGACGCAGCCGGCCTTCCACCGCCGCCGGCTGGATGCGATCTTCGCCATGATGGTCCGGCGCTCGCGGGAGACGGCCATGGTAATGGCCAGGGAGGGAGGCGCTCCTGACATCGCGCCGGCGTTTTCGCGCCTGACATTGGCTATCATTTCCGAGGCCATGTTCAGCACCGATGTGAAGCAGGACGCCTCCACGGTGGGGGCCCATGTGGCCACGCTGAATGAGGCCGCGCTCCGGATGCTGCGGCAGCCTTGGCGCTTCCTTTTGCCCCGGAGTTTTCCCACGCCATTCACGAGGCACGACTACCATGCCCGGACGGAATTGGACCGCATCGTCAATAACATCATCCAGCAACGGCGGCTGAACCCGGCTGGCCACGATGATCTTTTATCCATGTTCCTCTCCGCCTGTGATGAGGAAACCGGCCGCGGCATGACAGACTCGCAACTCCGCGACGAGGTGATGACCATGTTCATCGCCGGCCATGAAACCACGGCCAATGCAATGTGTTGGGTGCTCCATCTGGTGGCCACCCATCCTGACGTGAAGGCCCGGATGCTGGAGGAAATCGCCCACGCCGGAGACGCCCTGGATCAGGGAAGCCTAACCGCCTTTCCTCTGGTGAAAATGGTCATCGAGGAGTCCCTGCGGCTCTATCCCACCATCTGGTCGGTGGGGCGGCTCTGCACCCGGGACGATGATCTCGGCGGTTGGAAAATCCGGAAAGGCACCACGCTGATCATCCCAATTTTTCTTTTCCAGTGGAGTGCGAAATGGTGGGACAATCCCCGCAAATTCGATCCTGACCGATTCCAGCCCGACCGTCGTCCGTCCCCTGAAATCTATTTCCCCTTCGGCGCCGGTCCCCGCACCTGCATCGGAAACCAATTCGCCATGCAGGAGCTCATGATCATGACCATCACCTTTCTCCAAGCCCTCGACATCCAGCCCGTTCCTGACTTCCCCGTGGAAATGGACCCCCTCATCACCCTGCGCCCAAAACACGGAATGCGCCTCGCTCTTTCACCCCGCTAGTCTAGATCCCGGGAATTGACAGATGTCCGTGCTTCCGTCAGGATGTTGTTTAAAAAAGATGCCGGCACTTTTGTCCCCCGCGTCCTGTCTGAAGCGGGCGTTGGTTCCCCTCGCCTTGTTGGTCCCATTGGTGGGCACGGTGGTGGGCTTTGTATTGGTGAATCACCGCGTGCGGCAGGATGAAAGCAGGCACTTCTCCACTGCCGTGGTCATCATGCGCCATCAGCGTTTGATTCATCAAATGCTGACAGAATGGGCCTCCCGCCACGATGGAAAATTTCCCGATATCGCGGGGCCGGCGGAAGCGACCTTCAATGCCGTGCTGCCGGCGGGCCAATTTGCGAAATCCGCGTATCTTGTCAGTCCGCCCGGATCTTCCACCGCTTACATCGCCGGCCTGGATGATGCGGCTGACGCCAACACTCCCATTCTGGTCACCGCCCTAACCCCTACCCTCGCCTTCCTCACCGGCCAGACATCAACCGTCCCCGATCCCAAAAACCAAGGCGCGATCATCATCACCCGCATCCACGGCGGTGCCGCTCAGTGGACCGCCGCTCCGCTCCAACCCATCGTTGGCGGCCCAGGTGCGCCATCCATCAGCCAAGTTCGGGTTACCAACACGCCCCAGGAATAGCCGGGGCCTCTAAACTCGTCTGATGGCCTCAATCGATCCCCCAGCCATGACTTCGGAGGTCCCCGGGCGTCCATTTGGTGGATCCCCCAGCAAATGTATTGTTGTAAACGGGTCCCGCGAAGCACCGGCCATGGGCCATTCGAGGAGTCTAAAAGCTTTATTTCGGCTACGGACTAACGATCATCGCGTCGCCGGGAGCCAATGCTTTGAAGTGCTTCATATTGAGCGTGAGGAGTTTTTTGCATCGGGCATTGCGGGCTCCGATGATGTGCAAAGCGTCGTAAATGGCTCCGCTGATGAAGTGACCACTGGCAGTCAACGTCATGGCGGTCCGGTAGTCAGCAGGGGAAAGAGGGATGACTTCAAAATGCGGCAGGATGCTGCTTTCGACAAGGCGTTGGACATCCTGCGGAAGAAGCCGGGGTTTCAAAGGAAGTGCAGTGAGCGTGGCGAACAACTCGGCAAGGGCATGGGTTGTTAGATAAGCTTGTATTCTCCTCTTTTGGGCGGCTAGCAGGTGAGGGAAAGCCATGCTGTGATGGGGATGCTTTTCAAGCAGCGCGGCCACCAGCGTGGAAGTGTCGAAGCAGACGTTCATGGAGATTTACAGGCCACCGATTTCACGGCCGCGTTGTTCACGCTGCTGCTCAATGAATGCAGGGATATCCCACGCGGAGGCGGGCACCTCGCTGGAGCAGACCATGACGCCGCTTTTTTCTCCGAGGGCAGGAATGGGCTGAAGTGGGGTCAGTTTAATGCCGTCGCCCTCCAGAGTGATTTCCAGTTCGTCCCCCGGCTGCAGCCCGAAACGATCGCGCAAACCTTTGGGCACCACCAGGCGACTCATTTTATCCAAAGTAAGGATCATGAAAAATCCTCACATGCTGTTTGCCAATTGTCAATAGCTTTGGCAATGCCTTGGATCGGGTGGTGGCTTGGCGTTGCTATTGGGAAAAATCTCCGCCGCCGCGTCAGGCTGGTTGACCGCCCGGGGAATAAATTAATGCCGCAAAATTCACGGATTCAGTTCTGTTTCCGTCCAAAAGGTGGTCCGGATTTTTGTTTCCTCCGTCGAGCGGATTTGCCGCACGGTCTCAGCGGTGATGGGTTCGGCATGGTTTCCGAAGCCGCTCCGGATGTATGTCAGGACGTCCGCAAGTTGGGCGTCGTCCAAGCCCATCGGCGGCATGGGCAACGGGGTGGTCTGGTTGAACGGCTGATTGTTGATCCGGATAGGACCGGCAAGTCCGTGGGTTAGGATTTTGACGAGGCGATCCGGTGGGCCGGTCACCCAATCGCTTTGGCTGATGGGAGGATAAATGCCGGCGAGTCCATGGCCTTCGGGTTGGTGGCAGTTCAGGCAGAGGGTGTCGTAGATCACTTTGCCGGGAGCGGCGGCTTCAGGTTTGGCCGACGCGAGCGCAGTTAGGTAGTTCAGCCTGGCTCCGCGCCCGGGGCCATCGCCGAGGTCCAAACCGGCGATTCCGTTTTGCCAGCGGTCCTGCAGGGAGCGCACGGTCTGCCGCAGCGCGTAGTCCAGAAACTTGTCAGTGGGACGATCCAAAACCTGCACCGCCACGGCCGCGCCCCCGGCACCGGGCACCCGCGCGCAGGCGACGACCGCTTCCAGCCGCACCCGTGCCTCCGGGTCGTGGATGCCGGTTTTCAAAATAGTCAGGACGTCCGCGATGGAGCCAGCCTGGGCTTCGGAGGGTCGACGTTCCGTCGACCCCGCGGACTGACTGTCCGCCCGCCCGGCCAAATCCCCGGCCGCCCGCATGGCGTAAGCGCGCGCCGCAGGGAGCGGGGAAGCCGCAAGACGCCTAACCAGCTCCGGCCGCGCCGCGATGTGGCTTTGATAGACACCGCACAGTTCCATGAGCAAACGGGGGTCCGTCATCGCCGGGAGCGCGGCATCGCAAGCCGCCAAAACCGCTTCCGGACGCCCGTCAAAAAGCAGCCGCTTGGCCTGTTGCCGCACCCAACGCTCGGGCGACCCTAACTGCCCGATGAGCGCCGCCGGGTCCATGCCGGCAAGGTCCGGCGGGCGCACCGGCGCCAAGCCCTTCGCACTGATCCGCCAGATCCGGCCGTGGCTGCGGTCCCGGGCGGCGGCGGCCCAGCTGTTTTGATAGTGCCCGATGGCGGGGTTGAACCAATCACAAAGATAAAGCGCCCCGTCCGGCCCCATGCTCACATCCACCGGCCGGAAAGCCGACTCCGTGCTGGTCAGGAGACGCGGGAGTTGGGTGGATTTGAAACCGGATCCGTCATCCTCCAACCGGTGCCGCTCCACGACTCCGCCAAAATAACCGCCGATGACCGCGCAGCCCTGGAGTTCCGCCGGCATGGCCGCGGTGCCGACAAAATCCAGCGAGGTGGTTTTGGGATTCGTGTCGAAGAGCGCGCCGATGGGGTGGTATTCGTCAGGATCCTTCATGCTCACCAGGCCCGGCGTGCTGAAGTATCCGGCGGGCCGGTCGCCGCTTTTATGGAAGACCTGGAAGTTGTCGTCAAAGGCCACGCCCCAACAATTATGCCCCGCTTTGGCCCCATTGAAAAACCCTTCCAACTTCCCCGTCCGGGGTTGATAGCGCCAGAGCCCGGACCGTTCCAGGACCGCCAGACCGTGGTCGGATTCCACGCGGGAAAACGCGTGCAGACCCTGACTGAACCAAAGCGTGCCGTCCGGTCCGTGGCAGATGCTATTGATGAGCTGATGCGTGTCCCCGATGCCGAAGCCCGAATAGAGCACGCGACGGACGTCCGCTTTTCCGTCCCCGTCCGTGTCTTTGAAGTGCAGCAACTGATCGAAATCGCACACATACACCCCGCCATCGCCGGGCTCGACCCCCTGCACCATGGTCAAGCCCTCCGCGAAGCGCGTGTGGCGGTCCGCTTTTCCGTCGTGGTCCGTGTCCTCCACTATCAAGATATAATCGCGGGGCTTTTCGCCCGGAAAGGTTTGGGGGTAAGTCGGCGAGCAGGCGATATAACAACGTCCCCGCTCATCCCATGACATCTGCACCGGCTTGGAAACATCCTCGTTTTCGGAGGCGAAAAGATTCACTTCATAACCAACCGCGACCGTGAAGGACGCCTGTTCCTGGGCCGCCGTCAGCACCGGTCCGGCGGGGGGCGCGGGGGGGTCCGGGGGAAGCGCGGGTGGTCTTTTTCCGGAAGCCATCGCCGAGATGCGGGCGTCGTGGATGGCGATGAGCGGCTTGTGGAGTTCAAAGCCCGCGCGCAGCGAAGGCGCGTTGGCGCCGGCTTTGCCGAAGAGTTGCGTGACGCGGTCGCCGTAAACAAACGACCAATTGGCCGGCCGCCAGCAGTCCGCCCACAGGCGGTTCTTTTCCACAATCCCCGCCTTCAAATCTGTCAGGATGTCCGCCCCGCTCCAGGTCAGTCCGAGTTGTGAGGCCGCCAATTCCGCGACCACCCGCAGCCCCTCGGCATTCAGATGTTGCCCATTGTCCGTGAGCCGCGCGGAGCCGGCGGGGCGTTGCGAAAGCGGCGTGAACAAGTCCACATACAAAGCGCCGCGTTGCGCGGCGATCCTCCGCACCGCCTCCGCATAGGCCGCAACATCACTGTTCCTAACTGTCAGGTCCGGCGCGTGCGACGCCACGGGTTTTTCAAAAGGCATCGGTGACAGCAAAACCAGCCGCGGTGTGCGCACGGCGAACTGGTCCAGCAATCGATGATAGGCGGCCGTGAATTCCGCCAGTCGCGCCGGACCGTCGAAGGACTCCACCTGACCAAACTGCGCGATCACCATGCCCGCCCCCACCGCGTTCAACTGGTCATTCCAATCTCCAAAATTCAAGTCCCGCCACTGCTCATAAACCGTGTCCCCCTCCCATGCCATGCTGCGGAAACGCGGGGCCTGCGCCGCCAGAGCCAAGCCCAGGCGGGCCTCCAGATCGCCGCTTTTTTGCTGACGCACCAGATTCGTCTGACCTGTCAGGACGATGACTTCGCCAGGATTGGTCAGGAATTTTCCATCCACAAAAGCCGTGGGCCGCGTCGCGTTTTCCATAGCATCTCCAAAGCGGTTCAGGATCTCCTCCGGCTCCGGCACTCCATTTTCCGGCAGGGTCTCGATCTCGATATTCCGGAACGCGATCACCGCTTTGCATTGCCCATGGATTTGCAAAGCGATGCGGCCCTCCAGCGGAATGCCGGCGGAGGATTCCGTGTAGTTCACCGTGCGCACGCCGTTCAGGAAAATCTGGATGCGCTCGTCGGTGGCCCGGATTTCATAACGATTCCACTCGCCTGGCTTCTCCGCTTTTTTGACGATAGCTTCGTCAGGCTTTGCCAGCATTGTGTTGCGGCGCGACTCATCATAAAGACAGCCACTGTAACCCGCGCCGATGTCCGCCTGGTATCCTGACATTTCATTGGCGGGTTCCGCGATGCGTTGGCTGCGAAACTGCACGCCGCCATTCACAAAGCCCTCCGTGCCGGTGAGTTTGTATTCCAATGTCAGGCGGAAGTTCCGCCATGAATCCTTCGTCGCCAGAAATTCATTCCTCGGATTCCCCTCCAACGATCCGCCGCTGATGGTGCCGTCCACCACGCGCCAGACCGGACCGCCCTCCCAGTTTGTCAGGGATTTTCCATCAAAAAGGGACGCCGGTGCTGCACATGCTTTTCCTGCCAGCACGGCGAAGCAGGGGACGAGGGAAATTAGAAAATGGGGAAACTTGATCATGAGAGTGGTCGCGCAAAAGTTGTCAGGCCGGTGTCAGGATGTCCTGGATCACGTGACCGTGAACGTCGGTCAAACGGCGCTCGACGCCGTTGTGGTAAAAGCTCAGGCGCTCGTGATCGATGCCGAGGATTTCCAGAATCGTGGCGTGGAAATCGTAGACCGTGGCCACATCGCTCACCGCTTTATAACCGAACTCATCGGTGGCCCCGTGGGAAAAGCCCGGCTTCACGCCCGCTCCTGCCAGGAACGAGGTGAAGCCCGCGGGATTGTGATCGCGGCCGCTGGCACCCAGTTGGAACGTCGGCATGCGGCCGAACTCCGTGCACCACACCACCAGCGTGTCCTCCAACAATCCGCGTTGTTTCAGATCTGCTATCAACGCCGCCGTGGGTTGGTCCATGACTTCGCCGTGCTTCGTATATTGTTCCTCGAGCGCCTTGTGGCCATCCCAGTTGCTGACGCCTTCCCCGCCGGTTTGATAGGCTCCGTTGAAAAGTTGGACAAAGCGCACGCCCTTTTCAATCAACCGCCGGGCCAGGATGCAATTCCGCGCATAGGCGGCCTTCAAATCCTTCACCGGATTTCCCGCCTGGTCGGCGCCATACATTTTCAAAATATGGTCCGGCTCGCCGGAAAGTTCCGCCACATTCGGCACCGAGAGCTGCATGCGCGCCGCCAATTCATAACTGGAAATCCGCGCGGCCAATTCCGTGTCGCCTGGATATTGTTCAAGGTGATGCCGGTTCAGCGTGCTGATAAAATCCCGCGTCGCCGCATCCGAGGCCGGTGTCAGGTGACGCGGGCGGCTCAGGTTTCTAACAGGTTGTGAGGCATTGAAGTCGGTGCCTTGAAAAGCCGCGGGCAGGAACCCTGAGCCCCAAAAATTCCCGGCGGATTGCGGCGCGCCGCGCGGGTCCGGAATGGCCACGTAGGCTGGCAGGGTTTCGTTGGCGGTGCCCAGCGCATAGGTCGTCCACGCGCCCATGCTGGGAAATCCATCCAGCGTGAACCCGGTGCCCATGAAGTTTTCGCCCGGGCCATGGGTGTTGGTTTTTCCTGTCAGGGAGTGGATGAAACACAGGTCGTCCGCCAGCCCGCCCAGGTGCGGCACGAGATCCGATATCATCTTTCCGGACTGCCCGCGCGGCTTGAATTCCCAAGGGCTGCGGTTCAGCGCGCCCTGTCCGCCCTGGAAAGTGATGATGCCTTCCGCCCCCGGCATCGGCTGGCCGTGGCGGCGGATCAGCTCCGGCTTGTAGTCGAATGTATCCAGCTGGCTCACTGCGCCCGAGCAGAAAATCATGAGCACTTTTTTGGCCCGGGGTTTGAAATGGGACAGGCGGGCGGCATTGGGATTCGCCGGATTCACCACCGGCCGGATGGGCGACGGAGGCGCGGCGGCCGCCTGCTCGCGGGCCAGCAAATGTGTCAGGGCGATCCCTCCCAGACCCGTGGCGGTGCGCGAAAGAAAGCTGCGGCGGTTGAGCAGGGGATGCATGGAGCGGTGGGTCAATTTTTAAAAGATGAATAGAAATTCGCTGGTGTTATACAGCGCCCGGCAAAAGGCCTCCAAGCCCTCGGCGCGGATGAGCGCGGAGGATTTCTCCAGTTCAAACGCGTCCGCCGGTCGCCCGAGAATCAGCGGAAATGCCGTCGCCACCGAAGCCTCCGGCGTGGCCCCGCCGGTGCCCCGCAGGCGCTCGGCGAGGAGTTGCGATTGTTGGAGAACGAAGGGGCTGTTGAAAAGATTCAGTGCCTGCAGCGGCGTGTTGGAGCGGCTGCGTTTCGCCATGACCTGACTGCCGTCCGGGCAATCGAAGGAGCCGAACAAACCGTCCGTGGTCTGACGGATGCGCGTTTGATAGACCATGCGCCGGAATTCGTCAGGACCGAATTTTTCCTTCACATGATAGTGCATCACGTTCTCCACCTCCACATCCATCAGATAAAATCCCGGTCCGCCCGCCGCTGGATTCAGCGCGCCGGACACCGCTAGCATGCTGTCGCGGATGGCCTCCGCCTCCAGCCGGCGCGGGGGGAACCGCCACAGCAGCCGGGCCTCCGCATCCACCGTGGCCGCCCCGGCGCGGGGCATGGACGATTGTTGGAAGGTCGCGGATGTCAGGATGAGGCGCTGCAGATGTTTCACGGACCAACCGCTCCTGACAAATTCATCGGCGAGCCAATCCAACAATTCCGCATGCGTGGGTCTGCCGCCATTCACGCCGAAATCCCCCGGCGTGTCCACGATGCCGCGCCCGAAACAATAGTGCCAGATCCGGTTCACCATCACGCGGGCCGTGAGCGGATGTTCCGGCCGCGTCATCCATTCCGCCAATTTCACGCGGCGGTTCTGCTCGGGTTCATCCGGCTTCAAATTCAAACCGCCAATAACGGATAGGGCGTCCGGTGCGGTGATCTCCCGGGGCTGCAGTGGGTCACCGCGGTAAAGGCGGTGTGTGAGGGCGGGCTGGCTGAAGGTGCCCAGCCAGGCGGGCGCGCCTTGTGTCAGGGTCTCCAGTTCCTTTTTGGCATCCTTCAGTTTCCGCAGGGCAAGCCTGGCGGCTTTTGCCTGATCCGCGGGCAGGGCGAACAGCCACGTTTCGGTATTTTCCGCCTCCGCGGGATCATACGGCTGGCGGGTCGCGGAACTTGTCAGGGGTTTCCATCCGTCGGCGGCGCCGGCGGTGGCGGAGTATTCCAAAAGGTAGGATGTGGCCAGACGGTCCGGGAAATTGCCCTCGCGGTCGCGGCTCCAGCGGACGGATTGGATGGTGGTTTTGGCGGGCAGATCCAGTTGGATCCAGCCGGTGCCGGACGTATTCGAAATCCAGCTGTGACTGTTTCCCGGCAATCCATCATTCAGGTGAGGAAGCCGATGCAGCGGATGGTCGGGATAGGTTCCCGAGGCGGTGGGAATGGCTCCGGCGGAGGCGGCGCCGACGTTGCGGCCGGCTGCGTCCAGGAGTTCAAATTCATCCACACAAGGCTCGGCGCCGGTCGTGGCCAGGATGGTGAACCGCACCGCCATGGCCTCCACGGGTTGGAATTCCTCGGTATTCATCCGGGCGTTCACCGGCGGGCGAAGCGGATGGCCGGATGGGTTTTTGAGCAAAGTCTCCGCTTCCCGGCGCAGGCCTGCGACTTCTTTTTCCAGCGATTTAATAACGGCGAGTAGCTGTGTGGATTTTTTTTCCGTCTCGGCGTTGCGTGGGCCGGGCAGGGGGCGCTCGCCATGCGTCACGCCTGCAAAGACGGCCTGCATGGAATAGAAATCCCGCTGCGGAACCGGGTCGAATTTGTGGTCGTGGCAACGGGCGCAGCCGAGCGTCATGCCCATGAAGGCCGTGCCCGTGGTATTCACCATGTCCGCCAATTCATCCTGCCTTTGGGCGAGCGACAAATTGATGTCAGGACTTTTCACGATGTCATACGCGCCCGCCACCAGGAAGCCGGTCGCCGCATCCGCGCCGAGGGCATCGCCGGCGATCTGTTCCCTGACAAACCGGTCGTAGGGTTTGTCGGAATTGAATGCCCCGATAACATAATCCCGGTATGGCCAGGCGGTCTTGCGTTCGCGGTTGGTTTCGAATCCATTCGAGTCCGCATAACGCGCCACATCCAGCCAATGCCGGGCCCAGCGCTCGCCGTAGCGGGGACTGGCCAGCACGCGGTCCACGAGGTTTTCCCACGCCCGCGGATCGGCGTCATTGATGAAATTATCCACTTCCGCAGGCGATGGCGGCAGCCCATGCATAACCAAAAACAACCGCCGGATCAGGGTGCGTCGCTCCGCCAGGGAAGAGGGTGCCAATGACTCCCCGCCAAGCTTTTCCAGGATGAAGGAATCGACGGCATTCTTTTTCCAGTCGGAGGGCGAGGCGGGTTCCGCGGGACGGCGCACCGGTTGGAAAGACCAGTGGGTGGTTGTTATTTTTTTGGCGGTGTTGGCGGATTTGGGTTTGAAGGTGGCACCGCCCGGAAGGGGCGCTCCGAGGCGGATCCATTCCTTGATGAGTCCGGTCTGCACTTCTGTTAGCCGTTCGCCTTTGGGTGGCATCTGGAAGTGAGGGTCGGACGACGTCGCTCGGTTCAGGATCTGGCTGGCGGCGGGATCTGAGGGGACGAGGACCGGCTCGCCGGATTCGCCGCCCTCCAACAAACCGCCGATGGAATCCAGGCGCAGGTTGTTTTTCGGATGGTCGCCGCTGTGGCACTCGTGACAGTGGGCCTTGAGCAGGGGCTGAATGTGGGTTTCAAAAAACGCGGTGCTTTCCACCGGAGCGGCGGCTGGAGCTACGGCTGGAGCGGAGGGCGTGGCGGGCGTGGCGAGAGCGGGGTTTCCATCCGCGCCCAGGAGCGGACCCGCCAGCACGAGGGACATTGCTAGGACGATTCGTGCGGAGCCTGACATTCCGGCCGCGCGGGCAATCCCGACCGCGCGGGAAATCGGAGCGGCGGGCTGGATGCGGACCGGCGGCGGGGTGGGTCGGTTCATGAGGGGAGGGTCGGACGTTGCCGCTGAAATTGATTCAACGTTCCCGTCCGGCACTCCTTTCCGGCAATGCGCGGATGCGGCGCGCGGGGCGGGAGTCAGTTTTTGACCGCTGTCATGAATCCGCGGTCGGCCACGGTGTCCTGGTAGGGCCCGGGAGTGAACCCGTGAAGCGTCAGGCAGCGGCCGTATTCGGCGGGGGAATAACATTTTCCCTGGGTGATGTTCATGAGCAGTGCGGAATACTCGGCGACTGGCAGCGGGCCCGTTTTGTCATCGCGGATGAAGGCATCGTGGATGATCAGCAGGCCGCCGGCGGGGAGCGTGCGCGCGGCTTTTTCCACCAGCAGATCCATCTCCGGGAAATCCCAGTCGTGGAGGACATTGGAAAAAAGCAGGACATCCGTCCGCGGCCATTCCACGGCGAACATATCGCCGGTGGCCACCTCCACGCGGTTGGTTAGGCCGTGCCGGGCGATTTCCGTGCGCGTGATGGCGTCCACCGGTTTTTGTTCCAGCACGGTGGCGCGCAGATGCGGGTGCGCGGCGGTGAGGCAGGCGGAGTAAATGCCGGAGCCGCCCGCCACGTCCAGCACATGATGGCGGTCCTGCAATAATGTCGTCAGGGCGGCGGCCAGATGTTGTCCGAAGGTGATGCCGCGCGAGTTCATGAGGTCCGTGAAGCTGCGGGCAAAAACGGGATCCAGCATGGAGGTGTGCCAGTCGCCGGTGTCGGATTTTGCCTGCCAACTCGCGGGACGGCCGGTTGTCAGGACGCTGATGAAATTTTTCACGATCGGCGTGTCACGGATCGGCGCGAAATAGGGGCCCAGAAACCAGGGCGAGCCTTTGGTGAAATGTTCCTCCCCCAAAGTTGTCAGGCGATGCCGCCCCTCGCCATCGGTGGTCAGCAATCCACTCGCGCGGCAGAGCGTCATCAACACATCCGCGGGCCGCGCGATCCAGTCAAACTCCAGGCACAGCTCCCCGTCCGTGCATCCGGGGTGATCCTTCATCCAGGTGAAGCAATCAAAATGAAGCAGAGCCGCCGCCAACAATTCCGCGGAATATTGACGGTCGCGGAATCGCAGCAGCAACGCGGGATCCGAGGCGGGAGGATGGGCAAGCGGGTGGGACATGGCAGACTTCCTTAACCCAAAATGCTCCGCATGAAACTCAAAACCATCCGGCATCTTTTGGCGGTCTACCACGGTTATAGCTATTTTCACCTTGTGAAATAAGAGAGCCAAGACTAAACCCGACCAAGTGTTTTTACCATTCTACAGCACCGGAACCATTGAAATCTGTTCCCCGAAATCCTTGTGCATGGAACGCATCATTTCAGATATTTCCAAAGCTATAGACGGCTGCGAGCCCAAAAACCTCTCGGTTACAGAGGAAGGGATTTTGTTTAAAGGTGGCATTTTCCGATTCGTCGGCAACTGGAACCAACTTGCTTATATTGGATCAGGTCAAATCAGCTTTTCCCGCAAAGAAGACATTATCCTGATACATTACCGAATCTCTTTTATGCAGTGGTTTATTATCTCCGGGATCATGGCCGTATTTTTCTTTTTCGCGACGGCTTCTGTTGCGACCACCCTCCTTGTTTGGCTTTTCATATTTTTGGGAAACAGCGGCTATGCTTTTTACCGTTTCCCCCGGTTTCTTCTAGCGGCAGTTTCTGGTGATCAGACGGATCGCGTTCATCAATAGCACGGTCCCCCGCCGGCATCATCAAATCTCCGGCGCAGCCGGAGTCGGCAGCGCACTCGTGTTCGAAATCGTGAATTCGCGGCACATGGAGAGCATGGTGTCTGAGCTGTGCTGTTGGCCTGTTGATCTGTTGGAGAATGATCGCTGAGTTTCGACTTATCCCTCAACTTTTTTAATAACCGCCCTCACCGCCGCCGCCGCGGCTTGGAACTGCGCGGTCTCCTCCGCATTTAGATCCGGGTGCAAATAAAGTTCTACGCCTGCCGCTCCGACCACCACCGGCACGCTCAGGCAGACGTTTTCCACGCCCACGAATCCGTCAATCCTAACGCTCACCGGTATGGTGCGTTTTTCGTCGAGCAGGATGGCTTCGATGATATAGGCGGCCGAAAGTCCGATGGCATAACAAGTGTTTCCTTTGAGGCGGTGGACCTCGATGCCGAGGTTCTTCGCCGTCTCGCAAAGCGCCCGCCGCTCCGGCGAATCCTCGATTTTTTCCCCGCCTGCGGAAGCCACGCTCATGGCCGCGAATTGGTGGTCGCCATGCTCGCCGAGCACGTAGGCGCGGAGATCGTCCGGGTGGATTTTGATCAGCCGCGACAGCAGTTCGCGGAAGCGGATGGAGTCCAGCAGGGTGCCCGTGCCCAGCACCCGGGCGGGAGAGAAGCCGGTGAGTTTCAACGCCAACCACGTCATGGCGTCCACGGGATTGGTCACCATCACCAGCGTGGTGTCCGGCGCCGCGCGGGCGATTTCCGGCAGGAGGCGGCGGAGCAAATCGGCATTTCCCTCCGCGATCACATTCCGGTCCGTCATGCCCGGCGGGGTGGGCACCGAGGCGCAGACCGCCACCACCGTGCTGCCCGCCGTATCCGCCAAATCCCCAGCGCGAACCGTGACCGGAATCTGTAAAAACGCCTGCGCATGCATGAGGTCCAGGGCCTCGCCCTCCGCCTTTCCGCGGTTGGACCCTATCAAGACGATTTCGCGCGCCACGCCTTTCATCATCAGCGTATAGGCGAGAACCATGCCGACCTTCCCGGGACCCACGATGGAAACTTTCATGCCCACGCATGCACGAGGAACGCCCACCTTTCAAATTCCAAATAGCAAGTGCGCCCATGTGGATTTTATAAACTCCGGGGAAGGTTTGGGGGGCGGGAAAGAGCGGGCTGTCCGGCTGAAGAAAGAGGATGGTTCGGCAGCGCCATCGTGACGTGGAGTGGCGGAAAAGCGGGGGATTTTCCCTGCTTTCCGCCACTGCGAAGCGCGCGGGGTTTCGCCGGTTTTTCTCTTGAAAGCGCCGGGGCTCTGCCCGAAAATTCACATCCCCTGCGCCGCCCGGTCCCCGTGCCTGGCGGCTTTCTTTTTTTCCCGCGCCCTGTCCCATGTCCGCCAAAATCTCCACCGACGACGTCCGTATCTCCGAAATTTGGAGCCTCGTTTCCCCGGAAGTCGTGATCCGCGACCTTTGCCCCAGCGAACGCGAAATCGCTTTCGTCACCAAGGCCCGCACCCAGGCGGACGACATCATCCACCGCCGCGACGACCGCCTGCTGGTGGTCGTGGGTCCCTGCTCCATTCACGATGAAAAGGCGGCCTTGGAATACGCGGCGTTATTAAAGGAGGAGTTTTCGAAATATGGCGATGCGCTCCAATTGGTGATGCGGGTGTATTTTGAAAAGCCGCGCACCACTGTTGGTTGGAAGGGCTACATCAACGATCCCGGCCTGGATGAGAGCTACGACATCAACCGTGGCCTCCACCTTGCCCGCCGCCTGCTTCTGCATCTCACGGCCATGCGCATCCCCACCGGCACGGAATTCCTGGATGCCATCAGCCCGCAATACGTCGCGGACCTCGTCACCTGGGGAGCCATCGGCGCCCGCACGGTCGAAAGCCAGGTGCATCGCGAGCTTGCCAGCGGATTGTCCATGCCGGTCGGTTTCAAAAACGGCACCGGCGGCGGACTCGGCATCGCCATCGACGCGATCCGCGCCGCGCAGGGCAGCCACCATTTTCTCAGCGTCACCAAGCAAGGCGTTGCCGCCATCGTGAAAACCACCGGCAACGACTCCTGCCACATCATCCTGCGCGGCGGCAAGAGCGGCCCTAACTTCAGTCCGCAGCACGTGGCCGAGGTCACGGGCATGCTGGAAAAAGCCGGCCTGCTGCCCACGATCATGATCGATTGCTCGCATGGCAACTCCAACAAGGATCACCGCAACCAGCCGAAAGTCGCCGCGGACGTCGCCAGCCAAATCCGCGCCGGCAACAAAGCCATCACCGGCGTCATGATCGAAAGCCACCTCACCGAAGGACGTCAGGACGTGGTCCCTGGCCAAAAGCTCACCTACGGCCAAAGCATCACCGACGCCTGCCTCGCCTGGGATGACACCAAGGCCGTCCTCGCCAACCTCGCCGACGCCGTCCGCGACCGCCGCCGCGTCAGCGCTGGAGTCTGACCCGCTCCGGTCCTTCCTGGCCGACCTGGCCGACCTGGCCGACCTGGATGGCATGTGAAAACTCAGACAGCTCCTACAGATCCGACAGATCCGCCTGATCCGACAGATCCGACAGATCCGACAGATTCCCGGCAAAGACCGCCCCGCTCCTCTCCCCGCCGCCCCGCCACTCCCGCCGCCCCCCGCCATGAATAACCGGATCTCCACCGACGACGTCCGCATTTCCGAAATCTGGAGCCTGATCTCCCCCGAGGTCGCCTCGCGGAATCTGCACGCTACGGCCGAGGAGGAGGCCTTCGTCTCCAAGGCCCGCGCTGAGGCGGACGACATCATCCACCGCCGCGACGACCGCTTGCTTGTTGTGGTGGGGCCCTGCTCCATCCACGACGAAAAATCCGCCTTGGAATATGCAAGGCTTTTAAAGGAGGAAATGATCCGTCACCAGGCGGATCTCAACATCGTCATGCGCGTGTATTTTGAAAAACCACGCACCACCGTCGGTTGGAAAGGCTACATCAACGACCCCGGCCTGGACGAGACCTATGACATCAACCGCGGCCTCCAACTCGCCCGCCGTCTCCTGCTGACCCTCGCCGGCATGGGCCTTCCCGCCGGCACCGAATTCCTCGACGCCATCAGCCCGCAATACGTCGCCGACCTGATCACCTGGGGAGCCATCGGCGCCCGCACCGTCGAAAGCCAGGTCCACCGCGAACTCGCCAGCGGCATGTCCATGCCCATCGGCTTCAAAAACGGAACCGGCGGCGGCATCGGCATCGCCCTCGACGCCATCCGCGCCGCGCGCGGTCGTCATCATTTCCTCGGAGTCACCAAGCAAGGCGTCGCCGCCATCGTCAAAACCACCGGGAATCCCTCCTGCCACATCATCCTGCGCGGCGGAAAATCCGGCGCGAATTTCGCTGCCCCGGCCATCGCGGAAGTCACCGGAATGTTGGAAAAGGCCGGACTGGAATCCAGCATCATGGTGGATTGTTCCCACGCCAACTCCGGCAAGGACCACCGCCGCCAACCCGCCGTCGCCGCCGATGTCGCCTCACAAATCCGCGCCGGCAACCACGCCATCACCGGCGTCATGATCGAGAGCCATCTCGTCGGCGGAAGACAGGACATCATCCCCGGCCAAAAACCCGCCTACGGCCAAAGCATCACCGACGCCTGCCTCGCCTGGGAGGACACCCTCCCCGTCCTCGCCGACCTCGCGCAAGCCGTCCAACAACGCCGCAACCTGGCCACCCAAAATAGCTAGTCCATCCGCTGCTTTCCGCCGCCCCTGCCGCCGCGCTGAACCGTCCCTACGGTCCCTTTCGTCCTTTTCGTCCCTTTCGTCCCTTTCGTCCCTTTCGTCCCTTCCCGCGCCCCTCATTTCGCAAACCGCTCAATAAACTCCACGATCGGGCCGGAGTCCTCGAGCCCGTGGGGATGGTGCTTCACTCCCGCTTTCCGGATGAGGGTGATTTTTCCGCCGAGGGCCTGGTAGCGGCTAGCCACCAAGCCGGTGTTCTCCTCCCACGGCACGACTTCGTCCGCGTCGCCGAAGACGTGCAGCAGTGGCACCTTGTGCTCGGCCAGCGGCGCGAGGCGGTCCACGGGATTTCCCTTGTAGGCCAAGGCTGCGGCTTCATCCGGGAAGTTCCATAACTTCAAAACACGGGCCCAATTTTCGGGATCGCCCGGGCCCTTGCCCTTGCCGCCCGGCCAGCTTTTGAAGTCGCAGACGGGCGCGTCCGCGTAAATACACGACACCTTGTCCGGATTCGCCACCGCCCAGTTATAACAATACAAGCCGCCACGGCTCAGGCCCACCAGAGCGGGTTTCGATCCCAGCTTATAGCGCGTGGTCAATTCCAGATAACAATCATTCCACAAGGCAACTGCCGGTGGACTGCCCAGTATGTCTGATAGCTGATAGTATACGATGTGGAAGCCGCGTCCCAGCAGCGCGATATCCGGTGCCGGACGATGGCCGAAAAATTCGCCATGCCAAATCCACGGCCGGCCCGCCGCCGCCGTGGTTGGTGCCACCACGGTAAGTGCATGCCCGGCGAAATCAAAAACCGAGCGTTGATAACCATTCCAATCATCCTTCGCGCCGGGAAATTCCACCGCGGCTCCCGTCTTCAACCCTGTCGCCAGGCGGCGCGCCTCCGCATCGAAAACCTCCGCTTTTCCCTCCGCCTCGGGCAACGGCAGACCCGGCGCGATGCCCGGGCGCTTATGCCCGGTATCGCTGAGCCATGCCGGACGCAGCAGCGATTGTTTTTTGCGCACGGCCTCCAAAATCGCCGCCCCCGCCGGATGATCCGGCGTGCCGTCCGCCCGCGCCTTCAATCCCCAGGCTTCCAAAACCGGCTGTGCCATCAGCCGATGCCCCTCCGGCCCGGGGTGCACGCCGTCCTTCGCCAAGGTGAATGCCGCATCCGTTTTCCGGCCCTCCGCCACAGCGGCATTCATGGGTCCGTGCAGGTCCAGCACGTCCCAACCGGACGCGCGTTGCGAAAGCAGCCAATCCGAATAACCATCCAATACTTTGTTATATC
>JAQGPD010000564.1 GCA_028293305.1 Verrucomicrobiales bacterium
ATCGTGCAGGACCATCGCTGGGACACCGCGCAGCCTTCCCTAACCTCCGGGGACACCCAACCCGCTGGACTTGTTATTGCCTCCCACCGCAGTCCGGGAGCCGGGGCGGAATTGATCGCGATGTCCGTCCCGCCGCCCTGGCTGCGGTGGCGGAAGGAGAAATTCCCCAGCGCTCCGGACGATGACACCATCTCCGGTCCCGCCGCCGATCCGGATGGCGATGGCTTGGTGAATCTGTTGGAATACGCCCTGGGCGGCGAACCTGCGGCGGGTGCCGGCGCCCATGTGAATGTTTTGCCAACGGTCTCCAGGGCGGGCGATGGATTGTTGTTCACCCTGACAAGAAAACCCGCGCAATACGATCTGCGGCTGGCGATCGAAACCGCACCCGATCCCGCCGGTCCTTGGACCACGGGCGCGCTGGCGGTGGAGGGCATGGATTTCGAGGCCGAACGTCAGGGAATAACCCTTTCCGAGGACGCACCGGAAAACGGAATCGTAACCGTTAGATTTATCCAATCCGGGGATACCGGCGCAAGCCGGGTGTTTGTGAGGATGCGGGTCGGCCTGGCGGGCGAATTTTGATTTTCATGCGGGTGCCCGACTGCGGGAGCATCGCTATCGGATCACAACTTCATGCGCATTCGCCCTGGTTAGGGCGGCATTCCAATATCCCACATCCAACATTCCGGAAAGGCGCCGGACGGTCGCGGCGGCAGATTAAAAAGGTGGGCGAAAAAATTTCTTGTATCTGCGGCCAGCCGCCGTTTGTTCGGACCGTCTTGAATATCAGGTCCCACCCACAACTCCTTCCAGGCAGTATGCGGTCGGCGGCAGGCAGCCGTCCGGGACCTACTCTCCTCCTCGCGGCACGGGCGCTTCTGCACCGGCCGCGATTTTTATTCCCCCTATGATCCGAGACGATGACTCCATGACGGCCGCCCTCGCCAGCGAGGTGTCGGGTGGACGCGGCAACCGCACCAACGGTAAAAACCGCAACTCCCAGCGACCCCGCTCCCTTTCCCCGGATGCGGTTCCCGATTGGCAGCGATACGGGCTGGTCTCGGTCAATCAGAAGGCTAAGACCTTCGTCCTGGACACCAATGTTCTCCTTCATGATCCGGGCTGTGTGGATCGTTTCGCGGACAACCACATCTGCATTCCCGTGGATGTGCTGAGCGAGCTGGACCGCTTCAAAAACGAACAAAACGATCGGGGAGCCAGCGCCCGCGCCGTGCACCGGAAATTGTCAGAGGTTTTCCACCAGGGCGGCGACAGCGTGACCATGGGCGTCCCGACCACGGGCGGCGGCAGCATCCGGCTGGCGGCATTCAGCGCCGAGGACCACGCCGAGGTTTCGCCGGCCCTGACAGAATTCATGCATTTGTTTCCGGCGATGGACAAGGTGGACCACCGCATCCTGGCCTGCGCGCTGATGGTCAGGGAACAGAATAATTCCCCGGTCATTCTTGTCACCAAGGACCTCAATCTCCAACTGAAAGCCCGCGCCATCGGCATCGCCTGCGAGGACTATCTCAATGACAAAGCCGAAGTCCGCGATGTCGCCAGCTACGACCTCCAACGCCTCGCGGTCGATCCCATGGAGCTGCAGCGATTTGCCAGCAGCGGTGAGATCACCCTGCCTCCCGCCGAGACCGCGGATCTGGCGGTGAATGAATATGTGTTATTGCAGGTGACCGAAAAGCAGACCATGCCCGCCCGTCACGCGGGGCGGGGACGGTTTGTCAGGCTGCAGGTTCCGGAGTCCGTCAAAGTGCCCAAAGGCCAGCCCATCCGCCCGCTGAATCTCGGCCAGCAATGCCTGCTGGACGCGCTGCTGGATCCTGACATCTCGCTGGTGACTTGCTATGGACAGGCGGGCACCGGCAAGACGCTGCTGGCCGTGGCCGCCGGGCTCAGCGAGGTTTTCCAACGCCGCTATGATGGCATGACCATCAGCCGCCCGGTGGTCGCCATGGGCGAGACGCTCGGCTTCCTGCCAGGAACTCTGAATGAAAAACTCCGGCCCTGGCTGCAGCCGATTTATGATGCGCTGGACATCGTCATGCGCGCCAGCGTTCCCGCGAATGCCGGGCCGCGCCGCAAGCAGGAGAAAAAGCAACAAACCCTAGCGCTGGATGCCACGCCAAAGCCCTACGATGCCTTGATCGAGCAGGGAATTCTGGAAATCGAGGCGCTTTGTTATATCCGCGGCCGCTCGATTCCCAACCGGTTCTTCATTCTTGATGAAGCGCAGCAGCTAACACCTCTGGAGGCGAAGACCATCGTCACGCGCATGTCCCGCGGCTCCAAGCTGGTGCTCATCGGCGACCCCGCGCAGATAGACAATCCTTATGTGGACAGCCGGAGCAATGGTCTCGTCTACACCCGCAACCGTCTGAAAGGCGAGGCCTGTTCCGCGCATATTTCGCTGAGCAAAGGCGAGCGCAGCCCGCTGGCGGAAGCCGGGGCCAAGCTGATGTGATATCCTGGCAGCCTCTGCCCGGCATCAGCCCAGCTGAACGAAAACCATAACCATTCCCCGCCGTGGGGGATTCCGCTCCCCGTGGTTGCGGAATCCCCCTTTCGGCGGCACGGATGAAGGCATGGGCCGTTTCTCCAAATCCAACTCGCATTCCAAATCCAAATCCCGCGCCAGCACGCCGGAGCGCGATGCCACGCGGCGCGTGATGAAGGAGCGCGAGATCGAACCCAGCTATGGCATGGGTCAAAACTTCATGACCGACCGCGCCGTCGCCGCGTGGATCGTGGATCAACTCGACGTCAGGCCGGAGGAAACTGTTATCGAAGTCGGGCCCGGCATGGGCGCTTTGACGGAGCACCTGGTGACGAAAGGCGCGCGGCGTGTGGTATTGATCGAAAAGGACGACAAACTGGTCGAATTTGTCAGGGGAAAATTCGGCCATTTGCCGGGCGTGGAGATTTTGCATGCTGATGCCATCCGTTTTGACGCGCGGGATTTTTATGCGGAGCAGCCGGTGAAAATTCTGGGTGCCCTGCCCTATTCCTGCGGCACCGAAATCATCCGGAATCTGATGTCGCACCCCAGCCCCGCCTGCCGCGCGGTTTTCACCCTGCAGAAGGAAGTGTGTCTGAAGCTGAGCGCCAAACCGCACGATCATCTTTATGGTCTCCTGACACTGCGCAGCCAGGCGTGGTGGGACATCGCCTACCTGCGCGAGCTGCCGCCTGACATCTTCGTCCCCCGCCCTGCGGTGGACAGCGGGGTCATCGCCATGACGCCCCGCGCCCGGCATGGGTTTCCGGTTTTTGAGGAAAAATTGTTCGACCGACTCCTCACCCACGGCTTTTCCCAGCGGCGCAAAATGCTCCGCAATCTCCTGCCGAAACATCCGGACCTTCCCTGGGAGGAATTGGCGGCGCGCATCGGGTGCACTCCCTTGGCCCGCGCTCAGGAACTCGGTCTGCGGCAATGGGTTGACCTAACAAATGAATATGACGCCGATCCCAAAAAGGGTCACGGGCAAAGCGGTGAGGAGGTCTTCGATGTCGTGGATGAAAACGACCACGTCGTCCGCCAGGAATTGCGCCGCATCGTGCATGCGGAAAATCTGCTGCACCGCGCCGTGCATTTGTTTGTTTATAACGAATCCGGGGAAATTTTCCTCCAACTCCGCAGCCACCTGAAAGACAAAATGCCCTGCCGCTGGGACAGCAGCGCGGCCGGCCATGTGGACTCCGGAGAGGATTACCTGACCGCAGCCGTGCGCGAGATCGAGGAGGAACTAGGCATCAAAACCTCCGCCGACCGGCTCCGACTGGAAACCACCCTGCCCGCCGGGCCGGGGACGGGATGGGAGTTTGTGCATTTGTATTCCCTGACCTGGACCAATCCCCTGCGCTGGCCCGCGGCGGAAATCGAGACCGGGCAATGGTTCACGCCGGAGCAGGTCGATGCCTGGGTGCGGAACAGGCCGCAGGATTTTGCCGAGGGATTCATGGAATGCTGGCGGCGGCACCGCGGGGACGCGACGGCGCCGGCCTAACGTCCGGAAGGTGCGCCTGCTTTTTGAAGGCGGGGCGGGGTTTGTTTCCAGAACATGCAGCGGAGCGGGTGCTCATCGATCAGATTGGCTTCGACTCCGCCCAGGAAATCCGGCTGATAAAACTGCACCCCGACATAGTGATAGACGGGAGCGACCACGCATTCCGTTTCTATCAACTGCGTCTCGGCCTGTTTGAGAATGCCGTAACGCTTCGCCGCGTCCGCCTCCTTGGCGGCCTGGGTGATGAGGGCATCGTAGGCAGGGCTCGCCCAGCCGGTGCGGTTGTTGCCGCTGTTGGCCAGGAACATGTCCAAAAATGTGTTGGGATCATTGTAATCCCCTACCCAACTGGAGCGGCACACGTCGTAGTCCTCTTTCTTTTGGGAATCCAGATAGGTTTTATATTCCTCACTGCTCAGAGCCACGGTGATTCCGAGATTCTTTTGCCACATATTCATCAATTCCACCGCGATGCCATGGTCGGTTGGGAATTTGCTGGGATATAAAAAGTTCAAAACCGGAAAGCCCCGCCCATCCGGAAAGCCCGCCTCCGCCAACAGTTTTTTCGCCTCGGCAATGTCAGGGTGCAATCCGGCGGGCGGCTGGTAATTGTCGCCCGTGCCGGGCGGCGTGATGGAAAAAGCCGGCACCTCGCCGAGTCGGGTGACCGCGGTCACGATGCGCTCGCGGTCCAGCACCAGCGTCAGCGCCTTGCGCACCCGGGGGTCGGAGTAGGGAGGGTGTTTGGCGTTGAACCGGATGAACCAGGTGGCCAGGAACGGCTTGTGATGGAAATAATTCTTTTTGCTCAGCTCGTCGGCCAAGGCGTTGGGGATCAGCCCCTTGTCCATGAGCAGGTCCGAGCCATCGGTCAGGAAAAGATTCACCGCGGTGGACGGATTGTCGATCGGCAACACATCCACGGAAGCCATTTTCACATTCGCGGCATCCCAATAGGTCGGGCTGCGCTCCAGGCGGATGCGGTCATTCAGACGCCATTCCTTGAGTTGGTAGGGTCCATTTCCAACCAATTGACCGGGCTTGAAATACGCCGCGCCCTTGGCTTTCCAGGTGGGAACGTGGATGGGACAGAAGGCCATGAACGCCACCAGGTCCTTGAAATAGGGCACGGGATTTTCCAGCGTCACCACCAGCGTTTTCGGATCCGGGGCCTTGACGCCCACCTGGGAAAAATCCGTTAGCTTCCCGGTATTGAATGCCTCCGCATTTTTGATGCAATAAAAGATATTGTGATAATCCGCCGCCGTTTCGGGCAGTAGAAAACGTTGCCAGGCGAAGAGGAAATCCTGTGAGGTGACGGTGTCGCCATTGCTCCACTTCGCGTCCGCGCGGAAGGGAAAGGTATAGGTCAGCCCGTCCTGTGACACGGTGGGCTCCAGGGAAACCCCCGGCTCCGCCCGGCCCTGGACATTATAGCGCATCAGGCCTTCAAACAATGAAGTGACCACCCGCCCGTCCACCTGCGCGCTGACCTGCGAGGGATCGATGGAGCCGACTTCCGCGCCGTTGATGAAGACGAGGTCGGCCTGGGATTTCAGCCGGTCGCCACAGGACCCCAGCAGGAATGCGCCCGCCAGACAGACAGCGGAGCGGAGGAACGTGGAAAGCGTGGGGCGCGGCATGGGGATGGGGTTTTCGAGTCCGACCATGGCACGGTCCGGGCGGGAGGCAATCGCCGCCGAGGAAAAGCGGCCCCCGATTTCCGAAAAAACCGCGGAGGCCGGCCAAACGTAAGTTCCGGGCGCAATTCCGTTTCAACTTTTACTTCAAATCCTGGTCAAAACGGCGCACACTCCGGACGAACACTCCACCCTGCGGTCCCGGCCCATCCGCCTCCCCCCACCCCACCTGCCCGTGACCCTCGCCAGCCAAGTCAACCTTCTCCGACGGGTCCACACGCGCGCCCTTTTCGCCAAAGCCCGGGGCACCCTGCGGCACTCCAAGTTGATGCTGCTGACCATCGCGCTGTTTCTCACGGCTTATCTGGTGCTGGGTTATTTCATGTTCCAGCGCGGCCTTGCCTACGTTGCCGGCGTGCCGGGAGTGGGACTGCTTTTGTTGGAGCGGGTGGTTTACATGATTTTCTTTTTCTTCTTCACCATGTTGGTTTTTTCCAATGCGGTGCTACTCTACAGTTCCATCTTCCGGGGCAAGGAGACGGCCTGGCTCCTGACCCTGCCGCTGGATCCAAGGGCGGTTTTTTGCTGGAAAGTCGTGGAATCCTTCGTGGTGAGCAGTTGGGGCCTCGCCGTGCTGAGCGCGCCGCTTTTGCTCAGCATCGGGACGACATTCGGGGCCGATCCGGACTTCTATCTGCGATGCCTATTAATATACGTGCCATTCATGGTCCTGCCGGCAACGCTTTCCGGGGTCGCCGTGATGCTCGGAGTGAGATTCTGGGGTGGAGTGGGGAAAGCCGTGGCCTGGACGCTCCTCGTTTTTGCCCTGTATAAAATGGGAGCGGGAATCGCGACTGCCCGCAGTTCCGCCGCCCTCGCCAGCGGCATGGACCTTTCCGCCGCCATGGATGAGCTGCTGGGTCACTCGGCGGTGATGGTGAACCGCTTGCTTCCCAGCGCGTGGATGGGGGACATGATTTTGCTGTGGGCGCGGGGTTACAGTGCGCACGGGTGGTTTTACGGACTG
>JAQGPD010000582.1 GCA_028293305.1 Verrucomicrobiales bacterium
TCGGCAAAGAGCGCATTGCCGCCAATTTTGGCGGTGATGTCGGCGATGGAGGCTTCCTTGCCGACGCGGTAGCTGTGGTTGGCCATGTGGGCGAGGCCGGCGGAAAGGTGGCCGGTGAGGGCGTTGTGGGTGGCGTCCTGCTTGCCGCTGCGGATGGATTCCAGGAAACGGCTTTGGTGTTTGGCGCCTTCGTCCTTGGTGAATTTGGCGACTTCCCTGCCGTCCTTGTCATAGGCTTTTCCTTCCGCGACCCATCCGCCCTCACATTCGACAATATTGCCGATGCCGATGCCTTTGTAAGTGGGCAGGCGGCCGCGGAAGTTCATGTCCTTTTCCGGCAGGCCGCGGACCTCGAAGATCACCGGCACGGGTTTGAAATCGTAAAAGGCGATCTGCGTATTGGCGGTGGTGGCGTCGTCGTCATAACCAAAACGTCCGCCGATGCTCAGCACATTTTCCGGGCAGGCCATGGGGTCGCCGATCAGCCAACGGGCGACGTCCAACTGGTGCGGTCCCTGGTTTCCGATATCGCCATTTCCATAAGGCCACTGCCAATGCCAGTCGTAGTGGAAATTCTTGCGCTGCACCGGCGCCATGTCGCGGGGACCGGCCCAGAGATTGTAGTCCACGGTGGACGGCGCGGCGCCCGGAGTTCCGATTTTGCCAATATCCTCACGCTTTTTATAACAAAGTCCGCGGGAGACGATGGGCTTGCCGATTTTGCCGGATTTGAGGAAATCCTGGATATCGAGCCAGCCCTGGTCCGAGCGGCGCTGCATGCCGTGCTGGACGATCAGTTCCGGATGTTTGGCGGCGTGCTCCACCAGTTTCCGGCCTTCCCAGAGATTGTGGGAAACGGGTTTTTCCACATAGACATGTTTGCCCGCCTGCATGGCCGCGATGGCGAGGAATGTGTGGGTGTGGTTAGGCGTGGCGATGACGACGGCGTCGATGTCCTTGTTTTCAAGAAGCTTCCGGTAATCCTGGTAGTATTCCACGGCGTGGCCGGTGAGCTTGGCTTTCATGGCGTCCACCGAGGCGGTGTCCGCATCACAGATCGCGGCGACGCGGCAGCCTTTTTTCTTGAGGAAGTCGGCCACATGGTTCGAGCCGCGGCCATTGCCGTTTTTGCCGAGCCCGATGAAGCCGAGGCGGATATCGTCATTGGCGCCGATGGAACGTGCCCAGAGGCGGGAGGATGACAAAGCAAGACCGGCGGCACCGGCCAGCGTCCCCTGGAGGAAGCGGCGGCGGTTGGGAGTGTTTGGATAGGACATGGTTGATAGGATAAAAAACGGTGGATGCTGCGGGACGGAAGGGGGTGCTCCGTGTGTGGGGATTGGACTCCAAATTACGACTTCCGTCCAGAAGATCATTCATTCCAAGCGCCGCGAATCCGTAGTCCTTTTGGGTGATGTCGGGGGCCCCGGGGCAGGCCGGGGCAGCCCGCTGCGGGCTGTCCGAGCCCGGATTCACTAGCCGTTCAAGGTCTGTTTCCCCCACGCTTCACCCGCCCAGAACCGCCTCCATCATCCGCAGCGCCTCCGCATTTTCCCGCACGGCATGGACCCGGAGAATGCGCACGCCGCATTGCCGCGACCACGCGGTCAACGCCGCCGTGGGTGCCTCGCGGGCCAGGGGATCGGACTTGTCGAGCAATTTTCCAAGAAAGGATTTCCGGCTTACCCCTAACAAAACCGGTCGGTCATGGATGCCGAATTCCGGCAGGGCGCGCAACAAGGCCAGGTTGTGCTCCAGGGTTTTCCCAAAGCCGATGCCGGGGTCCAGGGCGATGCATTCCGCATCCACCCCAGCCGCCACCGCCTCCGCATAGGCCTCCATCAATCGCTCCCTCACTTCCTCCACCACGTTAGCGTAGGCCGGCCGCTCCTGCATGGTCCGCGGGGTGCCGCGCATGTGCATCAATACGAGCCCCGCGCCGGTTTCCGCCGCCACGCGCGCCATGGCGGGATCGTGTTGGAGTCCGGAGATGTCATTGATGATATCCGCCCCCGCCGCCATGCCCGCCGCCGCGACGCGGGCCTTCATGGTATCGATGGAAATCGCGACTCCGCTCCTGGCCCGCAGGCCCTCGATCACCGGCAAAATCCGGCGCAATTCCTCCTCCGCCTCCACCGGCACCGCCCCGGGCCGCGTGCTCTCGCCGCCAATATCCAACACGTCGGCCCCGTCCGCCACCATGGCCAGTCCGCGCGCGATGGCATCCTCCGGGTCAAAGTATTTCCCCCCGTCCGAAAACGAGTCCGGGGTGACATTCAGCACGCCCATGATGAGCCCACGATGCGTCAGGTCGAAGCTGCGGGAAGCGGTGCGCCAGATCATGGGAGTGGAATTTCGGGCTCGGTTTTTGGATTCAGTTAGGTCTCCGGAGCCGGGGCCGCCACGGGCCTGGGTTTCCATTTCGCCTGCAATAGAATATTGGCCGCGGTGATCAGGAGGCCGCCGGTCACCAGAGTGGAGGTCAGCACCTCATTCGGATAGGAAACCCCCGTCCACCCTGACAACAACCCCGGCAGAAACAACGCATACACCGCCGCGCACACCGGCTCGATGCAATAAATCAATCCCGCCTCCGTGGCGGAAACCTTGGGCTGCCACACATTCATCACGCCATAGGCGAACACCGTGCAGGCCAAGGCCAGCAAAGCCAAATGCGCCACCGCGGCCGGCGTCGCCACCACGCGCCAGAGATCCATGAATTCCGGCGCGGCCCCCAACGCCACCGGCGCGGACCACACCGCGAACCCCATGAACATCAACGCCGTGACCGGCATGGCGCGATTTTCGGAATAGCGTGGCCGTTCCAGCAGGATGATCTGGAAGGTGAACGTCAGGGCCGCCCCCATGGTCTCCCATTCCCCGCGCCCCATATGCAGGGTTTGCCAATTGAACCCTGACAATATCGAAATCCCCCACAGCACCAGACCGGTGCACAAAATGATCCGCCAGCCCGGCATGGTCCGCCGCGAGAAACAATGCCATAGCGGCAAAATCACACAATAAGCCTGGGTTAGGAAAGCACTCGTGGAAGCCGTGGTGTAAGCCAGCCCATCCGCCTGCAACATCAGCCCCATGCCGCCGATCAACCCCAGCAACAGCCCCTGCCGGACTTCATTGCGCGTCATGCCGCGCAGGAGCTTCGGTTTCCATAACAACAAAACACACGCCGCGATCAGCGACCGCAGACAAATGATCCACGACGTCAAAAACCACGTCCCCGCCGCCGGCACCAACTCCTGTTGCAGCATCGTCAGCATCTTCTGCACCGGAAAACTCAACCCCCACGCCGCCGTCCCCGCCGTCAGCCACAGCACCGCCCGCCGATGCAGCGCCGGTTCAATCTTGGGGTAGGAAATCATCCCCCACCCACACCCGCCCTCCGCCCCAATCAAGTGCCAGCCATAGATTTTTGGAGCGCCCCCGCCCGGCAGCCGACGGTGCTTTCAAAATCCCCCCCGGAATCGGCCGGCTAAGACAGGTGCTGCTTTCATCCTGCCTCCGGAAAGGCTGCCTTTGAAAAAACCGCCGGCTGAGGGCTTCCCGGACGTTTCACTCCTCCAAGGGGTCAGCCAACTCGTCGACCCCGTAGTCATCGGTGACACGTGTCTGCAAGACCTCCGATCATTAAATGCCCACCCTCAGCAAGACCGTCGCCCTCACCGACCGCAAACCCAGCACCATCAAACTGCGCCTCAGGATCGGAGGACGCCCGGCGGTTTCGTAATTATAGGAAAGTTGCCGGGGGGCAAAGGACGAGGACGGGGTGCATGATATTCCGAGAAGCTGATGGGCCATTGACGTGGGCTGCCGTGGATTCCCCGCCGGGTGGCTGCAGTTTTCGATTTCCCCCGGGCGGATTTCACGCCACAAGGGGAGCCGTCCAGGCGAGTGCCTTCGCTTTGCCACCGGTTCCTTTTTTCGATCCAGACTTCAGTCTTCTTCAAACCGCTCACCCTTTTTCCGTCCCGTGCCCGACTTTTCCGCCTATCTCACCGCACAAACCGCCCTCGTTGATGCCGCACTGGACCGGCTGATTCCTTCGGACACGACCCCGCCGGCCACGCTGCATGCGGCGATCCGGCACAGCCTTTTTGCCGGTGGGAAGCGCCTGCGGCCGGTGCTGCTGCTGGCGGCCTGTGAGGCTTGCGGCGGGACGGCGGAGGCGGCGCTGCCGGCGGCCTGCGCCATCGAATGCATTCACACTTACTCGCTTATCCACGATGACCTGCCATGCATGGACGATGATGATTTCCGTCGCGGCCGGCCGACCTGCCACAAGGTTTTCGGCGACGCGGTGGCGGTGCTGGCCGGCGATGCGCTGCAGCCGATGGCATTTGAAATCCTCCTGCAATCCCCCGCCGGAAACGGCTATACGACCGCGGACCTCGTCCGCGAACTCGCCGTCACCGCCGGCAGCCTGCACCTCATCGCGGGCCAGGTGCGCGATCTTGAAGGCGAAAAGAAAAAGCTGACCTTCGATGAACTCCGCCTCATCCATGAGGGAAAAACCGCGGCCTTGCTGACGACCAGCCTCCGCCTGGGCGCCATGATCGCCGGGGCTTCCCCCTCCCAACTGGCCGACCTGACCACTGTCGGCCACGCCACCGGCCAGGCCTTCCAGGTGATCGAT
>JAQGPD010000586.1 GCA_028293305.1 Verrucomicrobiales bacterium
GCATTCGCGGAAGAGCGGTTGCGTCGCGCCGCCGAAGCGTGTGGAAGCACCGCGGTGATTGGTCGGATTCTTCATCCGTCGCCCGCATCGCCGGCGGCGAACCGTGGCTGGGGGGAGGCGGCGGGCAATCAACTGATGGAGCTCGGTGTCTGGTAAATCAGACGAGCGTCTTTTGAAGCTGCTTGATCAGCTTAGCGTCTTCCTCGCGGCCGTTTTGTTCCAGCGACTGATTTAAATTATTCAGCAGCCGCACAAGGATCGTGCCAGGGCCAGCCGATTGACGGAGCACATCGCGCTGGGGTTTGGTCAGCTCCGGACTTTCTAACAAAGTTGATTGGAAATGCAGTCTTCCGTGATCAAAGCAATCGATGATGAGCGGATAGCTGTCCTCGAAAATGCGGCACATGAAATGACCGGGGAAGTTCACTCCTTCGACTTCAAAATCCAGTCTCCTCGCAACCAGGATAAATATTAGGCAAAGCCCCAATGGATTCGATTGCCCTTCCGCGATCGCCCAAGCCAAATCCGAATTCCGCGGATCATAGTAGGCGGATTGATTTCCGCGCAGCCGGTTGCTTTCGAATAGAAATTCCCGCAACTCATTTGCCGAAGTAATGCCCTCTTCCTCCGCCTCTTCTGCGAGAAGATCCAGGGCATCCGTCAGCGGTTGGCGCAATGCGATGCCATCATGGATGAAATCTGATAGAGTTCGAAGCATTGCCTCGAACCGGTCCCAGTCCTCTCCCAGCGCACCTGCGCCACCGCTCGGGGCGATCCATTCCCGCATAAGCGTTTCACGGCGGGCGGGGCAGAGCATTTCAGATAGAACCAATTTTTCCTGCCTGCTCAAAATTTGAGGCTGTGCGGAGAGCCATTCGCTGATGTCGCCACCGCAAAGGCCGATGCGTTCGGCGACTCGCTCGCGAACCGCCGGGGTTTCGTCATCAAGGAGGCGGAGCAGGGCCTGAAGCTCCTCGGGTGCGGGCGGCGCTGCGTTCATCGCAGATTGTAGAAGGAATAGAAAAAGAAATGGTGCGCGATACTGGGTTCGAACCAGTGACCCCCTCCGTGTCAGGGAGGTGCTCTACCACTGAGCTAACCGCGCTTGGTAAACCGCATCGTCTGCGGGCGGGAATCCTAGTGTGTGGTGGCGATGATGCAACCGATTTTACTATGATTCCCTAAATATTTTCAACGGAGGGAAGAAGGGAGGATGCTGCGCTGGCCATTGGCTGCGGCGGCGCGCGCGCGGTTCCTGGCGGAGGCGGCTTTCAGGTCCTCGATTGGGAACTCGGCGGAGCCCCAGCCTTCGGTCAGGCGGCTGACGAGTTCCTCGGCGACCTTGCGGGAGGCGTCGTCGATGGCTTGGCGTTCGCTGAGTTGGAAATTCGGGTCAAGGAAGACAGAGGTGGAGCCGCGGACGAGGCCTTTGGAGAGGAGGTTGCCGGTGACGGGTTCCTCCACGACATATTCCACATCCAGCACCAATTCCAACTCGCGGGTGCGGAGGTTGTTATTGCGGGCGCTGCGCAACTGGCGGCGGGTGAATTGTTTGATGGTGCCGCGGAGGACGGCATCGGCGTTTTCCGCGTCCTTGATCTGGTAGGTGCCGTCGATTTGAAATTGGCGGATAACGTTGTTGGTGACCAGGGCCGAGGAGCGGGGCTCCAAAGTCAGATTCCGGAAGGTGGGAACGGCGCTGGTTTTGACGGTTTCCATCCGGCCGGGTTTGTCCGAGCCCGCGTGATAGCCGGCGCAGCTGGAGAGGAGGAGGGCGACCGCAGCGGCGAGAAAAGCGGGACGGAGCAGCAGGGTGGACAGTTGCATGGGAAGAATGGGAAAACGCGGGGCGGAAGGGTGGGTTGGGTCGGGTAGCCGGAGCTTTCGGAAAACCGTGTGGGATTCAGTTCATGTCAGCCATTAACTACCGGATTCGGGACAGGAAGACGGATTTGAGGATTCCGGGAAAACCGACAGGTCAGTTGGAAGGCTTGGCGGGCTCGACCGGGGCTTCGGGTTCGGAGGGCGGGGGCAACGGGGCGGCTGGCTCGGAGGGAGCGGGCAGGGCCGGGGTCTCGGGGGTGGAGGGCAGGGAAGGCGGCTCCAGGGAAGTGCTGTCGGGAGCGGGCATGTCTCCGGGGAGGAGATCGCCGGGAGCTGCGGGAGTGCTGCCCGGATTCAGCAGGGAATCGTCGGGTTTGAGCGGGCGGTCGCTGCCGGAAGGGAGATCGGGTTCCTCCAAGGGGGTGATCGGGATTTGGTCGCCGCTGGTGCGCATTTTGGGTTTGCGGAGGAGGCTGGCGATCTTGGCGGGAGGGGCGGGTGGGCCGAAGTAGCCGGGTTTGCTCTTCAGGTCCACGCCGGCGGGGACGGCGAGGTCTTTGGAGGTGACGGCGACGGAGGGCACGGACTCGATGAGGGTGCTGTCCTTGGCGGTCATGTCGTTGATCCGTTCCCGGGCTTCCGCGAAGTGAGGGCTGCCGGGGGCGCGGAGGACGTCGCTGTAGTAAACGAGGGCGGCGCGGTATTTGCCCTGTTTTTCGTAAAACTGGCCGGTTTTCCAGGCGTTTTCGGCGGAGAGTTCATCGACCTGGGCCCGGGTGCTGGCCATGTCAGGCATGGTGGTGTCCGGGAAAAGGCCGGCGGCTTGGTCTGCGGCGATGCGTGCCTTTTCCAAGTTCGAGGCGTCGCGGCTGCCGCCTTCGACTTTGCCCAGGAGGCCTTTGGCGACTTTCGCTTGGGCGTCAACGGCTTGCGGGCTGTTTGGATAGTCCTCCACCACTTTGCGATAGGCCGCGATGGCGAGGTCCGTGGCTTCGTCCTCTTCGTGGATTTTAGCGATCTCGAATTGGGCTTCGGCGGCGCGCCGGCCCCGGGGGGCGTTGGCGATGACTTTTTCGAACATTTCGATTTGTTCGGTGCGGTCGAGCTTTTTGGGGATGCCAAAGAAGGAACCCAATTTTTCGCTGCGGGCCTGGGTGGCGATGGCGCTTTGACGG
Organism: Verrucomicrobiales bacterium; assembly: GCA_028293305.1. GTDB lineage: Bacteria > Verrucomicrobiota > Verrucomicrobiia > Verrucomicrobiales > V1-33 > CAIZWU01. The sequence goes on from JAQGPD010000586.1 coordinate 3,000, forward strand.
TCAATGGCTTCGCTGAACTGGGCGCTTTGTTTGTAGGTGTCGATCAGTTCCTGATAAGTATCGAAGGCCTTGCTGAATTTTCCGTCGCGCTCATAAGCGGAGGCGAGGCGGAACTGGGCCATGGGGGCGAAGCTGGTGAGGGGATACTTTTCGACGACCTTCTTGTAATTGGAGGCGGCGGCGCCGCTTTTGCCGGCGGCTTCCTGGTCCTGCGCGAGGCGGAGGAGATCCCCTGCGGAGAGTTCCGCCTGGCGGAGTTCCGTAGGAGCGGGAGCGGTGGTGGGCTCCTTGCGTTTGAAGGGGTTGAGTGGGAATGCAGTGGCGGAACCGGCCGAGAGGATGACGGCGGAAGTGAGCGTGCAGAGGAGGAAACGGGAGGAAGCGCGATTCATGGGCCAGGAGATGGATAGGGGAGGCGGACGGGGAGAGCACCGCTGTCCCTCCAGACAATATGATTCCGTGCCAGATGACAGGCAGGATTGCAACTTCGAAACCGTTGGTTTTTCACATCCTCTTCAGACCGGGAGCGCCGGGTGTTTTGACATGGTCCCTTATCGCAGAATGCATGATTTTATGTTGGGGAAATTATGATTAATGCGTAAAAACGCCTTAATTTGTGCTGAAAGCCTGAAAATAAATTGACCTAAGATAATCGCTGTGGTTTATCAGGGAAACAAATTTTAGAATCGCTGGAATTTTCACACTTGACACGATGAACCTATTTTCCCTCCCGCTCTCAACGCCGACGGCCCTTACGGGTGCGCCGCGGGGTGGATGGGAGAAGTCGCCGCCGGTATTCCGCAAGGGGCCGGCCAATCCCTGTCAGCCATGATGACTTATTTTCCACGACTGATCTTTCCGCCGCCTACCCGGTGGCGGGAGAGGCTGCCCCGCCGTCCCTGGATGGAGGAGGCTGCTGAAGCGTTGTTAGGCGGTCTCCGCCTTTCCCATCTCGCCCATTTGCCGGTGGCGGGGGTCGGGACCGGATTGGATATGGACGGCGAAAGCAGTGGCGCGGCGGTGCGGGTTTCATCCTCCGGCGTGCCGGAGGAGGCGGGGCGTCCCCGTCCCGGCATGGATTCCCCGGACAACGGCCCATGCGAGGAGGACACCACGTATCACATTCCGGTTTTGGAGGAGGAAGTGGTGGCGGCTTTGTCGCCGGCTCCTGGAAAACTTTTGATGGACGGCACCCTGGGCGGTGGCGGGCACACGCGCCGGCTATTGCGCGCGGGAGCATATGTTCTGGCTTTGGATCAGGATCCCGAGGCTTTGGCCTGGGCCGCCCGACGCCTTGAGGAGGTTGCCGACCACCTGATCACGATCCGCTCGAACTTCGCTTCGTTCCCCACCATTTTGGAGGAGGCGGGACTGGGACCGGTGCTTGACGGGATTTTGTTGGATCTTGGGGTGAGCAGTCACCAGTTGGATGCGGCGGAACGCGGATTTTCCTTCATGCGGGAAGGGCCATTGGATATGCGGATGGATCCCTCCGCACCGATCTGCGCGGCGGATCTGGTGAATGGCTGGCCGGAGGAGGAATTAGCCAGGATTTTTTATGAATATGGGGATGAAAAAGCCTCCCGCCGCGCGGCCAAAGCCATCGTGAAGCGCCGGGCTGAAAAGCTATTCGAAACCACGGCGGACCTCGCCGCGGTGGTGGCCACGGTCATCCCCAAGCGCGGGCCGGCTTCTCCCGCGACCCGCGTTTTCCAAGCGCTGCGCATCGCGGTGAATGATGAGATGGCGGTGCTGGAATCCGCGCTGGAATCCGCCCACCGCTGGCTGAAACCCGGAGGACGCCTGGCCGTCATCACTTTTCACTCGCTGGAGGATCGATTGGTCAAAAAATATTTCCGCAAGCATAGCGACCCGGAAATCGATCGTCCGGAATGGCCGGCCCCGAGGCCGAATCCCGAGTGTTATTACCGGCTCGTCACCCGCAAGGGCATCACGGCCGGCGAGGAGGAAACCAGGCGCAATCCAAGATCCCGCAGCGCCACGCTGAGGGTGGTCGAGCGATTGCCCTGATGTTTTTCGTTAGTTCTTTATGTGGTAATATTTTTGTCAGTCCCCCCAATCTTTTCATGTCCGCTTCATCAAAACGCCGCTCGCGCCGTCCCGCGCAGGATTCCCTGCGCCCGGGATGGATGGTGAATTGTATCCTGTTCTGTGTGCTGCTGGCAGGGATCGGCGGTTGTTATGTCTGGCTCGGCGCCAAGAAAAAGGACCGGGCGGACCAGATCCTGAGCATGCACCGCGAGATCGATCTTTTGAAAAAACAGATCAAGGAAAAGGACATGCAGATCAGCCGGCGCCTGGCTCCGGAGGACCTGCGCGTGCGGGTGGAAAAGGTGGGGATGGAACTGAAGCCTATCGATATCGGACCGCGCGGAAAACTGGTCCGGCTGCCTGATCCCGTGCTCGCCGACGAGTCCGAAGGCCAGGTCCCGGTCCTTGCCGGAAACAATCAACCATGAGCATGAACCCATTGCAAACCCGCGCCGAACCCGGGGACCGCTGCCTGCGGTTCCGGGCCGGCATGCTGTGCTGCGGCGTGGTGACGGTATTCAGTTTGTTCTCGTGGCGGCTCATCCATCTGCAATGCGATCAACACGCCTATTTCCAGGGTGTGCTGGAAAAAACGCATCATAAAACCCAGGACCTGAGCGCCTCCCGGGGCGACATTCTGGACACGCGCGGCCGTGTGCTGGCGTGCGATGAGCCGGTGCAGCAGGTAACGCTGGAGCTGAATTTTCTTCAGGTGGGCAGCACTCTGGCCTCGGCGATCGCCGGGGTGGAGGGCATGAAGGCCACGGACCTGCGCCATGCCTTCAGTCTGGAGCAGCTGCAAAACCGCTATCTTAAACACCTCGGCCATGTCGCCGCGCCCATGCTGGGAATGACGGAGGAGGAATTCGAGGGCAAGGTGCGCGCCCGCCTCAACGAACGCTCCACCGGCGAGGTTTTCCTGACAAGGGAGCTGAGCGTCAGTTCCGCCATCCGCCTGCGTGAAATGCTGGAGGAGGCCAAGCTGGGCACCTACCGTGAAAACCGGAACCGCGGCACGCTGGGCGCGCTGGTTTTCCAAAACGGCTATGCCCGGCGCTATCCGGCGGATCTTCCCCTGACCCATATCGTGGGCATGTTCGGCGAAAGCGGCGGAGATGGAAAGCCGGCCCGCGGCGTGGCCGGGGCGGAACGTTTTTTTGACTCCAGCCTGACCGGAACTCCCGGAAAGCGCGAACTCGAAGTCGATGGCTGGGGCAATGAAGTCCCGGCCTACCGCGGTGCCATCACGCCTCCCGTGAATGGCCGCGGCGTGCGCTTGAGCCTGGACCTGGGGTTGCAGGGGCTGTTGGAACAAGTGTTGGATGAATCCGGCAATGGCGAGAATGATGTCTATCTGGACGAACTCCATGCTGAAAAGGTGACGGTGGTGCTCTTTGACCCGCAAACCATGGGCGTCCGCGCCATCGGGGTCAGGGATGCCAAGCACGACCCCAAAAAACCGATGCTGAACAATCCGGTGACGGAAATGTTATATGAGCCGGGATCCACGATCAAGATCGTGGCGGTTTCCGGCGCGATCTCGTCCGGGAAGGTGAATGGCAACACCATGATCAATTTGGGATCCGGAGGCGTGTGGGACGATGATGACATCACTCCGATCCATGATGAACACAGCGCGACGTCCCTTTCGGTGGAGGATATTCTCGTGCATTCCTCC
>JAQGPD010000601.1 GCA_028293305.1 Verrucomicrobiales bacterium
ATGCGCCAGCTCGCCTTCGGCAAGATGGACCTGGACCTCCACCGCATGCCCGCCCTCGCGGACGACGACGACCTCGACGCCGTCACGGATGAATTGCTGAAAGGCTATGTCATGCCCCTGCGCACCAAGTCCCCCAGCATGGCCCGCCGCTTCACCCACCTGTTCTCCAGCCCCGTCGGTTATGCCGCCGGCTACTACAGCTACAAATGGGCGGAAGTCCTCGACGCCGACTGCTTCAGCCGCTTCCAAAAAGAAGGCATCCTCAACCCCGCCACCGGCCAGGCCTTCCGCGACTGCATCCTCAGCAAAGGAAACAGCGAGCCCCCGGAAAAACTCTTCAAGGACTTCATGGGCCGCGACCCCGAACTCACCCCGCTCCTCGAACGCAGCGGCCTCGTCTGACGCGCGGCGGGCTCATGTGAGGCGCGGCACGGGAATCAAAAGAGCGCGGGGCGATCAGTTTTTTTGACAGAACTGTGACACTCCGGCATCCTGTCAGGAGCTATCGTTCCTGCATGAAGACCCATCCGCTTCTCCTCCGCGCCGGCCTGCCAGCGTTGCTTTTGTTATTGCACCTCTCCGGCCCCTGCCTGGCTCAAACGCCGCCGCCGCCTGCGGCCGCCCAGCCGGACACCGCGCAACTCCTCCGCGAGGCGCTCTTCGACGAACAGGGCCTGCGCGATCCTGACAAAGCCGCCGCCGGTTATGAAAACGTCATCGCCGCCTACGATGCCCAACGAGCCTTCGCCGCCACCGCCCTCTATCGCCTCGCGGAAGTGCGCCGCGCCCAAAACAAAAAAGACCAGGCCGTCCTCCTCTACCAACGCCTCCTGACAGAATTCCCCACCCACGATCCCCTCGCCCGCCTCAGCCGCGAAAACCTAACGGCTTTGGGAGTGAAGGAAATCCCCGGAGCCACCCCCGCTTTGACGGATGAACAGGATGTCAGGATCGCGGAGCTGAAACGGATGATGAAGGACAGTCCAGACATTGTCCTGGGTTCAAACGCCGACCAACCGCTTTGGACCGCAGCCTCCACGGGGCAGACCAAGGTGGTGGAGTATTTGCTGAACGCAGGTGCCCCCTCAAGCGACCGGATACTCGAAATCGCAGCGGGAAATGGCCATCTGAAAGTTTGTGAGGCTTTGATAGCCCGCGGCGCTGACATCAACAACAGTGGCGCACTGATGCAGGTAGTATACAATGGCCGCATGGAAGTGCTGCGGCTGTGCATTGAAAAAGGGGCGAACCTCAACACCTGGCCAGTATTGAATAAAGCCGTAAATCTGCGTCGGACGGAAATGCTGCGCCTCCTTTTGGAAAAGGGCGCGGATCCCAATCTGCTCCACGGCTCTGATACCGACTCGGCTTTATTCAACGCCGTGGCCTACGGAACCACGGAATCCGCCGAACTTCTCATCCAGGCAAAAGCCAATCCCAACCTGCCGCCGCCCGCCAATTCACCGCTCTATTTAGCCGTTAGGAATGGTAATGTCCCCATGGCCGCCCGCCTCATTGGTATTGAGGCGGATCCTGAGGTTCGTTGTGTTGACTCGACCATGCCCGAATTCCAGATTCCTTCGGACTCGACCAGCATCGCACCCCGGGCGTTCGATCCAACTAAAAGCAAGAACGATTTCAAAACCACCCTCGCGCCGAAAGGCTGGACGCTGCTCCACGCCGCCGTCATGTCGGGAAGTGTGGAAATGCTGGACCTGGTTCTAACTACAACCAAAAATACCAGGGACATGGGCGACTCGGGAAAACAAACCGCCCTTTGCCTGGCGGTGGGGCTGCAGAGCGAACCCATGACCGAGCGCCTTCTGAAGGCCGGGGCCGATCCGAAGGTGATGGCAAATAACGGCCTGCCCCTGCTTTTCACCGCGGCGGATAGCAAAAACGAACGCCTCGTAAAGCTGCTCCTGGAAGCAGGTGCGGACGCCACTGAAACACTGCCGGACGGACGAACCGCCGTGTCGATGCTTATTCATAGCAATGAAAAGGCCCTGCCACTGATCCGCCTCCTCATCGCCGCAGGAGCTGATCCTGACAAGCGGAGGGAACAGACCGTGGACGCCCCCAAGGGGCCAATGGGCGTGCACCTGGCCAGGGAATTTCGCTATCCAAAAACTACAACGGCGGACGAGATAATCCTGAGTCTTCCGGAAAGCGGGCTGTTTTTGTCCCTCGCCAAAAAAAACTTCAGCGGACCACAGACTCCCCCCAGCCTGGCCGATTTGTTACTTGAGGCCAGGTTCCGGTGGCTGAACATTTACGCGCCGGACTGGACCCGACTCCATCTTCACCGCCGCGACGCACAGGGGAAACTTCAGGAACGGATCATCGACGACTGGTCCGAAGGCAATCCTCCAGACCTGCAATGGGGCGACATCGTGGAATTCGTGTCCGCCAATTGGCAAGTCCCCTCCGATTCCATCAGTTCCGGTTATGTTGAAAAACTGCCCGCGAACATCCAAGCCCGCCTCCGCTCCGCTCTCGTCCGTCATGTTACGGTCAAGATGGACGGCAAAAGCTATCCGATGACCCTTCGCGGCGGTCTGAAGGTTTACAATCCTCTCAAACCGGAGGCCCCCCTAACGGATGCGGCGTCGCTGATGAAAATGATGGGCGCCGCGGATTTGCGTTGGTTCAATGCCAGCGTCAGAATCAAGCGGCTTCCGGAACAGGGCGGCGGAGAAATCAGTTCCGGACTTCGATCCACAACCGAAATCCCACTCAAGGAAGGCGACATTCTGGAATTGGAGGGGCCGCCAGCCGCCTTGGTGCCTGTGGGAAACACCGTCCAAATCCAAAGCGGACCCGGGTTTTCCAGCGTTTCTCAAGTCATGCTGCTTACTCCCGGCCTGCCTTTTTCGAAATCCATCCCCTGCTCCGGTGATGAAGTGCCTAGCCTCATCCAGTTTCTCGCGGCGGTTCACAGCGTTCCGGACGCCCAGACCCTGACAAAATGGATCATGGCCGAAAAATCCGGCAGCCTGTCGAAACTAACAGGAAAGGCCCCGCCCGAAGCCTGGGATGGCTTGGAGCTTCAATTGGTCCTGCCCCGGCCGGACTGGTCACAGGTTAGGATCCGCCGCCTGGTGGGCAACGATGAATACAAGGAAATCCCGGTGGATCTGGCCGCTGCAATCTCGGCATGCACGGACGCCACCACGCCGGACGAAGCCCGAAAATATGATATTGCACTAAAGCCCGGTGATGCCGTTCTGCTGCCGGTGCGTCCGGAAACCGCCGGCGAAAGCGCTTGGAGCGGATGGGATCCGGAGACCATCCGTTTCTTTTCAAAAGTGCTCAATATCCAGGTGAACCTGTCGGAGCCGGACGGAAGTTTCCGCGCCATCGACCTTGAGTATATGCCGGTCCGCTATCTGGAAACGGCCGCCGGCCTGCTGGGACTGCCGGCAGGGGAACCCGCACCTAGCCGGATCAACGCATTCACCGTGGAGTCCATACTGGCCGGCTTGGCGCCGGGCAAAAATTTGGGGTGGATTCAGCGGGCGGGAGCTTCGGAACGAACGACGTTGCAGGCCGAATCGGCATCTGGCATCAGGACGCCGAATTCCCTCCGCACCGGGGACCGCATTTGGTTGCATGAAAAAGACACGCTCGGCCTGGGCGATGGAACAAACGGACAGCCCGTTCGACGCCGGGCGGTGCCCCCGCCCCCACAACGGATTCCCTGACATTTTCCCATGCTCCCCGAAGCCACCACCCTGCCCCGTCCCCGGTTTTTCTGGCCGGGACTGCTCGTCGCGCTGCCTCTCCTGATCTTGTCAGGATTGGCGGCGGTCGGCCTGCGCTCGCGGTGGCAGGCGCGCTGGGCGGAAGCGCAGGAGGAGGCGCAACGATCCGTGGACAGGATCGGCCGGGACCTTGACCGGATCCTCGCGGCATCGACTTCCCGACTGCAAACCGTCAGGCTTTATCCGCACCTGCCGCAGCCGCCGAAGAAAGTTTCCGCCGCCTGGTCGCAGGCGGTGCAATCCAACGATCCCCTGGCCTTCCGCCCCCTGCGCGACGACCCGGAACCCGCGTGGACGGAAGCCGGACTGCCCGTGGCAGCGCTGGCTGCATGGGAAATTTTCACCCATGAACCCACGCCGGAAAATGCGGCGGCCTTGGTGGAAATCACGAT
>JAQGPD010000631.1 GCA_028293305.1 Verrucomicrobiales bacterium
CCGGATTGATCAGCATGGGATTGGTGGCATTCAGCTCCCCGCCGATATAACGGAAAATCTTCGCTCCCGTGGCGAGCACCGTGGTGCTGGCCGAAGGGTAGCTCGCGAAGTAATTCGACAGCGTGGGGGAGGTGGCCGCCGTGCCGTCGCCGGCGGCGGGGAACCCTAGGAAATTCGCTCCGGAGATCAGCCAGGTCGCGGTGGGAGGCAGCGCCAGCTGTTTGACAGGAAGAGTCACCGGACCGATGCAGCGGATCAGATAGGATGAATTTCCGACCAGGCGCGAAAGCTGGGTTTCCGTGCCATCGCGCTTCCAGACGGTCCATTCCTCACTGGTGGTGGAGGGTTCGGACGGAGCGGTGGTGAACTGGGTCTGGTCGGCATTGGGATTCCACCGCCACACTTCCGTGATGTTGGTGTAGGTGGCCAGCAGGTCGCCGACGGTCGTGTAGGAGGCATCGCCGCCCAGCCAGATTCCATTCCATCCATTTGCCAGCGGATAGGTTTTTGTGATCCACTGCGCCTGGGCGCCCGACAAGGTCATCAGCAGCCCCAGCAGGGCGACAGGAAAAAATTTCATCGGATGTTCAGGCGGTAGTAGGTGACGGAATCGGTGGTGGCGGCGGGCACGGTGACGTGGGTCACGCCGGTGGAGGTGGCGGTCAGGGAAGACTGCGCGGCGGGCGGCGGATCGGCGGCGGCGGCGGTCAGGGTGAAATTGGTGTCGGACCAGGTTTTGAGATCCGGCGAGGACTGGATTTGATAGAGCTTTCCGTAAAAAGCGTAGAATTCCAGGCTCACCGCCTCCTCCGCCTTGTCTGTGATTTTCAGGTCCAGCGTGCTGGTGGCATCCGCCGCGTAGGTGCCGGCGATGTATTCCGCGAAGTTATTGATCCCGTCCTTGTCAAAATCCCCCAGCTTGTTGATGAGGGTCAGATCCCAGCCATCCGGACCCGGAAGCACGCCGCCCTGATACAGTTGGGATTCCTCCCAGGCATCCGGGAGACCGTCTCCGTCCGAGTCCACTCCGAGCGTCAGGTTCAGCCGCTTCCGGTCGGCCGCATTCCCGATCTGGGGCGGCGTGGCCATCTCGATGGGGTAATAGATCAATCCCCCGCTTTCAATTCCCAATGTATAGATCGTTCCGGTGGCGAGGGCTTGCGAACTATAGGAGGCGGAACTGTTACGCAGCATATCGATGCGCACCCGGATTTGATAGTTATAGTCGCGGCCGGGCGTGTTTGTCAGGCTTTCACGCGAGGTTTCCTTGGAGTTCGCATAAAGAATGACCGAGGCGCTGCCCGGCGGAATCAGCGCGCCGTATTGGTCCCGGGCATCGCCGAAAACCGTGAAATAGGGGGCCGGTGGAAAAGCGCGGACCTTCGTTGGAAGGGTGGAGGCCGCTGCCGCGAGGAGCAGGACGGCTGTTTTTTTGAATAACCTGTGGCGGGGAGCAGGCGCAAAAGAACGGGCGACCGGGGTGGATTCGTGGTGTGAAATCATGGTTCGGACAGCAGTTCCTTTGTTTGTAAAAACCCTGAACAGCTATATCCGTTGGGGGTCTGGCATAATTCTCAGACCTGACAAAGCCGCATACTGGCTTGAAAGTCAAGCTTAAGCGTATTTTTTATAATAAGAGGAGTTTTCAGGATTCACCGCAATCCACTGAATCAAAACTCAGCGGTCGTCCGGACGCCGTTCTTTATTTCTTGGCGACTTTTAATTTCCGAAGTTTTCCATGCGTGGAAACTCCGTGTGAAATCCGCCCGGTTTCCGTTTATAGCCCCGGCCGGTTGTGCTTCCCTGCCTCCCACCCGAAACCTGAAATTCCCATGCGATCCTTGCCCCTCCTCATTCTGCTTGCCAGTCTGCCGCTCCATGCCGCCGAAGTGTCGGAGGCGGACAAACGCATCGTGCAAACCGTGCAGCGGATGAGCGCTTTCGACTTTGCCAAGGCCAATCCGAAAACACAGGAAGCCATCAATCGCTATCTTGATGCCACGGCGGGCACTGACGAATTTTTTATGTTGGTGGAGAAATACCGCATAACAACCCAGGCCGGCACTCTGGTCAGGCTCCTGACGGAACAAGCCGGAACGCCGCGTGCGGGCGAGGCGGTGAAATTGTTGCTCAAACTCGGTCAGCAGGAGTCCGTGCGCGCCACGCTGAAAGGGCTGGCTCCGGATGCGGCGGGGGCGTTGCTGGAAAGCATCGCGGCGGTGGGAAGTCAGGAAGCCGTGGCCCTCGTGATTGATGCCGTGCGGGATCCCGCCGCGCCCGCCGCCGCCGCCGTGCGCGCGGTGAAGTCGCTGGGCCTGGGCTCGGCGGGTCAGAAGGCGCTCCTGGAAGCCGCCCGCGCCGGCACGCTCCCTGATGCGGTGCGTGACACCGCGGGCACCGCCCTGACAACTTCCACCGACGCCGCGATCCGCGACGAGGCGGCGGCGATTTTTAAAATGGCCGCCAAAGCACCCCTCGCTCCCGTGGCCGAACTGGCGAAGAAAACGGGCGATGCCACCAAGGGTCAGACGGTTTTCATGACCTACTGTTTCACCTGCCATCAAGTTGCGGGAGTGGGCATAGACTTCGGGCCGGCCCTGACGGAAATCGGGAGCAAGCTGGCGAAGGAAGCGATTTATGACTCCATTCTGAATCCGAGCGCGGGCATCAGCTTCGGGTTTGAAGGCTTCGAAGTGAAAACCAAAACCGGCGAGACTTTCGTCGGCATGGTTGCCAGCGACACGGTGGATGAACTGGCGCTGAAGCTGCCGGGCGGGGTCATTCAAAAAATCGGCAAGCCCGCGCTGGCCTCCAAAAATCCGCTGGGCGTCTCCTTGATGACCCCCGGATTGCACACGGTCATGGAGGAGAGCCAGCTGGTGGATCTTGTGGAATACTTGTCAGGATTGAAAAAGAAAAACTGAGCGGCACCGCGCCGCACGGCCTGAGGCGGCGGTTGTCAGGTTTTTCATGTGCAGATGAAATCCCCGCCATTGGGGTGGAGGACCTGACCGGTGAAATAACTGCCGTCCTCCGATGCCAGAAACACGAAGGAAGTCGCCACCTCGCAGGGTTCGCCGGCGCGTTGCATCGGTGTGTCGCGTCCGAAATCCCTGACATGTTCCGCCGGAAATGTGGCGGGAATAAGCGGAGTCCAAATGGGTCCCGGAGCCACGCCATTCACGCGGATGCCGCGCTCCGCGAGCTGCATGGCGAGCGAGCGGGTGAAGGCCACGATGGCGCCTTTGGTGGAGGAGTAATCCAACAAATGCGAGCTGCCGCGGTAAGCGGTGACGGACGTGGTGTTGATGATGCAGGAACCTTTGGCCAGGTGGGGAAGAGTGAGTTGTGTCAGGATGAAACAACTGAAAAAATTCGAGTCGAATGTCCGCCGCAGGTCCGCGCCGCGGATGTCCTCCAGTTTCTCCTGGGGAAATTGGCGGGCGGCATTGTTGATGAGGATATCAATTTTTCCGAACGCTTTCAAGGTGCGGCGCAGCACGGCGGCGCAGGCCTTTTCCTTTTCCAAATTCGCCGGCAGCAGCAGGCAGCGCCGGCCCTCGTTTTCCACCAGGCGACGGGTTTCCTCCGCGTCGGTTTTTTCAGTCCGGCCGTCGAGATAGACGATGGCGACATCCGCTCCCTCCCTGGCAAAATGCAGGGCCACGCTCCTGCCGATGCCGCTGTCCCCGCCGGTGATCAGTGCGACTTCTCCCTCCAGCTTTCCGGAGCCCCGGTAGTGCGGCCGGATGTAAATGGGGCGCGGATCCATGTCCGCTTCCCGGCCGGGCTGACGCGCCTGCTTTTGAGCGGGACGGATTTCCTGACGGGTTTTTGAGGGCTGGCCGGTGGGCTTGCGCTTGGCGGGGGCGGACTTTTTTTTCATGTATGGAAATGGTCAGGGAAGGCTTCGGACAGCGCGGAGAGCATGCACGCGCGTCGGTTCTTTTGCACGGTCCAGGCCAGGGTCGTCGCTGGCGGGTCCGGGTAGCTAATCTTATGTATGCTGCTGTTTTGCGGATGGTGTTTACGTGCGCGGACACCGTGCAAAAATCGGGCGACCTGCCGCACGGGTCTCGCATTCCGCCACGGCATTCGGGACCGGGTAAAGAACGACCGCGCCTGCGCGCGGGGGCTGGGGCATTGGCATTGATCCGGCAATGAGCCGCCCTTTTTCACCCCCAAATCTATTCATGCATCCCGAGCTCAATATCCTTCTCCGCGCCCTGGTGGCCATCATTCTTTGTGGCCTTCTCGGATGGGAACGCGAGGCGGCGGGAAAGTCGGCCGGCATCCGCACCCACATGCTGATCGGGCTGGCTTCGGCGCTTTTTGTCGCCATCGCGGAATTGTTGGTGACGCAGTCGAAATCCCTCGGAGTTTCCATGCATACGGACCCGGTGCGGGTCATGGAGGCCGTGGTGACGGGCGTTAGTTTTCTGGGGGCGGGCACCATATTTTTCGCGCGGGGCGGCAACGTGCAGGGGCTGACCACGGCTGCGGGAATACTGGTCACCGCGGCAGTCGGAATGATGGTGGGCATGCAGTTCTATCTGCTCGCGGTGGGCACCACGTTGCTCACATTTCTGGTGTTGTTCGTGATGGGATGGGTCCGGGATAAACCGGCGGCGGCTTCCGTGGCGCAACTCCCGGCGGCGGCGGATGGGACGCGGCAGGGCGGTTGATTCGTGTTGGCACATCCCCTGCAAAGCTGAGAGACACTATGAAAACCTGTCATCACTGCGGTAACAAATACGACAAATGTTTCGATCTCTCCATTGATGGAAAGACTTACAGTTTCGACTCCTTCGAGTGCGCCATCCATGTCTTTGCGCCGCAGTGCGACCACTGCGACTGCCGCATCCTCGGACACGGTGTGGAAGGCGATGGATCCATTTATTGCTGCGCGCATTGCGCCCGTTCCGCCGGGTTGGTGGGCGTGGTGGACAATGCCGATCACGCCTGAAACACGGCGCGTTTACCGGCCACGGGATGGTTAGAGTGGCAGCGTTTGCACCGGCAATGAGATCAGGAACTCCGCGCCGCCGCCGGGCCGGTTGCTGGCCGTGATGTCGCCTTTCAGCGCCCGGATCAGTGCCCGCGCGATGGACAGTCCCAGCCCGGTGCCGCCCGCCGGACTGCCGGGGAGACGGTAGAATTTTTCGAAAATCCTCGTCGCGCTTCCTTCCGGAAGTCCGGGACCGGAATCGGCTATAGTCAGGTTCAGCACATCGCCGCCGGTCAGCCCGGCCGAGATTTCGATATGAGTGCCGGGCGGGGTGTAGGCGCAGGCGTTGTGGAGAATATTGGCCACCGCCTGCGAATACAACATCGCGTCCAGATTCATGGCAGGAAGATCGGTGGGAATGTTAAGCAAAATCGAGCGTCCCCTGGTGGCATCCTGCACGGCATTCAAAGTCTGCTGCAGGACATCCGCCAACAAACACCACTCCCGCATGGGCTGCACGGCGGAGGATTCGATGCGGGTCATTTGCAGGAGATTGTGCACGACGAGCTGCAGCCGTTGGTTCGCGGTCTGGATCTCGGCGACGTAGGGATTTTTCAGTCCGGCCAATCCCTCGAGCGACGCCTGGATCACGGCGAGGGGCGTTTTCAATTCGTGGGAAACACTGTCCAGCAGGGTGCGTTGCAGCTTCTCGGATTGCGTTAGGAGTTCCACCTGGTTCACTGCTTTGATGAAATGGTCTTTTTCCAGAACGAGGGCGAGCTGCAGCGCGAAAGCCTCGATGGCC
>JAQGPD010000014.1 GCA_028293305.1 Verrucomicrobiales bacterium
GCGCAGGCCCTACCCTGCTCCCCTATGCAGAAAAACGCTCTCGGCCAAGGACTCGGGGCCCTCATCAGCGGGGCCTCCCGCCGCGGGGCCGCCGCGCCCGTGCTCGCCCCCGGCGCCGTGCCCCCGCCCGCCGCCCCGGAAATCCCGACCGGCGACCGCGTGGTCCGCGTCCCCCTTTCCTCCATCACCGCCAGCCCCATGCAGCCGCGGAAACACTTCCGCGAGGAACAGCTGACGGAACTCATGGACTCCATCCGCGAGCACGGCATCATCCAGCCGCTCACCGTCCGCCGCGTGAATGGAAATCTCGAATTGATCGCCGGCGAACGCCGCTTCCGCGCTTCCGAACAACTTGGCCTCAAGGAAGTCCCCGTCATCGAGCGCGAGGCCTCGGACCGCGAGGTCCTGGAGATGGCCCTCATCGAAAACATCCAGCGCGAGGACCTGAACCCCATCGAAGAAGCCGAAGCCTATTCCCGCCTCACCAAGGAATTCAATCTCCGCCAGGAGGACATCGCCCAACGCGTCGGGAAAAACCGCGCCACCGTGGCCAACGCGATGCGCCTGCTCGATCTCGCCCCCGAGGTGAAGTCCCTCCTCAGCCAGGGCCGCCTCACCACCGGCCACGCCAAAGCCATCCTCGGACTCCGCGATCCCCAGCTCCAAGCCCTCATCGCTGACAAAGTCGTGCGCCAGGGCCTCACCGTCCGCGCCACGGAAAAACTCATCCAGGCCGAGCAGCAATCCGCCACCGCCAAGCCCTCGAAACCCGGCGCCGATGGCTCAAAATCCAGCTCCACCCCGCGCGACAGCGCCGCCGCCATCCAGCGCATTCAAACCAACCTCCGCCACAAACTCGCCACCAGCGTCAACGTCCATCATGGCGACAAAAAAGGAAAAATCGAAATCGAATACTACGGCAATGACGACCTCGGACGCCTCCTGGAGCTTCTCGGCGTCAGCCCGGAATAACAGGAATCATCCATCCACCCCGGACCACCGGACCGCCCCGCCGGACTGACCGGCGTATTTGAAATAACAACTTCGGCATTCCCGTTTCAGCCCCCGTTTCAGCCCCCGACCCCGTCCCCGATTTAAGTTTCAGCTCCGATTCAGTTCCCTTATCAAAATCCAATCCCGCCCCGCAGCGGACCCCCTTCCCGGCACCGGGCCCTAACTCCTCCTCCGCCACCTTCCAAACTCAGCCGCCACCGAGGCCACCCCAGCATGAAATCCGGCCCGTCCACTCCTTCGTTTTCCACGATCCCGGCCCTGGCCGCATTGGTGCTAGGCTGCGTGACGCTGATCGCCTGCGACGGACACGAAACAAAATCCGCCCCTCCCGCCGCCGCCACCGCCGCCATCCTCGCGACGGCCGCCGCCCCAAAACGGTTCACTTTTTACACGGCCGAAATCGTCGACCGTTTCCCTCACGACAGCCGCGCCTTCACCCAGGGGCTGCTGTTTGAAAACGCCACCACCCTCCTGGAAAGCACCGGGCTGAACGGCCAGTCCAGCCTGCGCCGCGTGGAACTCGCCACCGGAAAGGTCCTCCAAAAAACCGGACTTCCCGATCACTTTTTCGGCGAAGGCCTGACACAACTGGGCGGACGGCTCTATCAACTCACCTGGAAGGATCACAAAGGCTTCATCTACGACCCGGAAACCTTCCGTGAAATTGGCACCTTCCCCTACGCGGGCGAGGGCTGGGGCCTGGCCACCGACGGCACTTCCCTCATCCTCAGCGACGGCACCCAACAACTCCGCTTCCTGGATCCAAAAACCTTCGCGGTCACCCGCACCCTCAACGCCACCCATCAAGGCAAACCCGTCGACCGCCTGAACGAACTCGAATACGTGGACGGCGAAATATTCGCCAACATCTGGGGCGCGGACCAGATCGCCCGCATTGACCCCGCCACCGGCGAAGCCACGGGCGTCATCGACTGCTCCGGCCTCTTCCCCCTCGCCCGGCGGAGCACGCCGGAACAAGTGCTCAACGGCATCGCCTGGCATCCCGAAACCAAACGCCTGCTCATCACCGGCAAATGGTGGCCGGAGATTTTCGAAGTGAAATTGGTCCCCCGCCCCTAACCGACTCACCGCATTCCCTCCCCCCGAACCCACTCCCCCCATGCCCTCCACCAACGTCCTCGGAACCGCGCTCCGCTCCTGCTGCACCGATCCCCTGACCGGATTCTTCCGCGACGGCCTTTGCCGGACTTGTGAGGAGGACACCGGCTCCCACACCGTCTGCGCGGAGATGAGCGAGATCTTCCTGGCCTTTTCCAAAAGCCGCGGCAACGACCTCACCACCCCGATGCCCGCCTACGGATTCCCCGGCCTCCAGCCCGGCGACCGCTGGTGTCTTTGCGCCGCGCGCTGGCTGGAAGCGGAACGCGCCGGCTGCGCCCCGCCCGTGAGTCTCCTGGCCACCGACCGCTCCGCCTTGGATATCGTCCCGCTGGAAATCCTGCAAAAACACGCCACCGCCTGACCGGCACCGGCCCATCCTGACAAAAAGCCCGTCCGTCAGGGTTCCAGGGAAAATCGGAAAAAACCACGCGGCTTTTCCGCCACCGGCACCAGGCGCCGCACG
>JAQGPD010000019.1 GCA_028293305.1 Verrucomicrobiales bacterium
AATTTCCTAATTTCCTAATTTCTTAATTTCCTAATTTCCCATTTCCCCCCCATGCCCGCCGCCACTCTCCACACCGCTGCCGGCGCCTTCATCGCCGGCCTCGCGACCAGCCTGCATTGTGCCGGCATGTGTGGTCCCGTCGCCTGCACCCTCCTCACCCTCAAAAAAAATCCCGGTCAGGACCCCCAAACGCCCGCCGCCCTCTATCATATCGGCCGCATCCTCTCCTACGCCTCCCTCGGAGCCCTCGCCGGCGCGCTTGGCAAATGGCCCCTGACAAGATTCACCCACTCCCCGCTTCAAATCCTGCCGTGGCTTCTCGCCATCGCCCTCCTCGCCATCGCCACCGGCCTGACTTATAAACTGCCGCGCCCCCTGGCCTTCAAAAAATGGGCCACCCGCACCCGCTTCAAGCTCGCCACCATCCCCGTCAAACGCGGAGCCCTGGCCCTTGGACTCGCCACGCCCCTCCTTCCCTGCGGCCCCCTTTATCTCATGCTGGGCA
Source organism: Verrucomicrobiales bacterium (assembly GCA_028293305.1). Taxonomy (GTDB): domain Bacteria; phylum Verrucomicrobiota; class Verrucomicrobiia; order Verrucomicrobiales; family V1-33; genus CAIZWU01. Next base: position 506 of record JAQGPD010000019.1, read on the forward strand.
TCGCCCTCGCCAGCGGTTCCGCCCTCCGCGGCGTCGAATTCATGCTGGCCTTCACCCTGGGCACCATCCCCCTCCTCTGGCTCGCCCAGCACCAGATCCAATTTTGGAATCACCGCCTGACACCCGCCGCCACCATCCGCCTCCGCCGCGGCCTGGCCTTCGTCGGCGCCCTTCTGATCTTCGGCCGCCTCTGGGCCCAACCCGCCGACACCAATGCCGCCGGCGACCCCACCGCCCCCGACGTCAGCAGCTCCCTTTGTCATGGCACTTGAACTCGCCCCCCCGCCCGGCTCCCCCACCGCCGCACTCCCGCAGTCGGAATGCCTCCATTGCCGCACCCTCCACACGCCCGTCACCCCGGACGACCATTTCTGCTGCGCCGGATGCGCCTTTGTGTATGACCTCATTAACAACTCCGGCCTTGGTGACTATTACACATTGAAAGGTGGGAAAACCACGCCTCCTCTCAAAAACACACCCTTCCACCAACGCGACCACTCCTGGCTCCAACCCCGCATTGCCGAAGCCGAAACCCTCGCACTAACCTCCCAGGAAACCCGCGCCGCCACCCTCGATTGCGCCGTCCAGGGCATCTCCTGTGTCGGCTGCGTCTGGCTTTTGGAACGGCTTTTCCAACGCCAGCCCGGAGCCCTCCGCGCGCGCGTCCGTGCCAATCCCGGCCGCATACGGCTCGAGTGGTCGCCCGGCCAGCTCAACCTCGAAAACTTCGCCGAGGAAGCCCGCCAATTCGGTTATCTGCTCGGCCCCGCCGAGTCCGGCCCACCTCCCAGCCAGGCCCAAAGCAGCCGCATGGGACTCTGTGGCGCGTTCGCCATGAACGCCATGGCCTTCAGCCTGCCACGCTACCTCGGCATGGACGACAGCTTCGCGCTCGCCCCCGTCTTCCTCATGGCCGCCGCCGCCTGCGCCACCCTGGCAGTCCTCACCGGCGGCTCCTATTTCATCAACCGCGCCATCCAAAGCCTCCGCGCCGGAGTGCTGCACATGGACCTCCCCATCGCCATCGGCATCCTCGCCGCCTATGCCGGATCGCTCATCGGATGGCTCCTTCAGGTCCACGAACTCATCTACTTCGACTTCGTCGCCATCTTCACCTTCCTCATGCTCGCCGGCCGGCGCCTCCAGCTCTCCGCTATTGAGAGAAACCGCGGCCGACTGCTCGGAAACAACACCATGGCCGGCTCTGTCACCCTAACCAACGGATCGGAACTCCCTATCGAATCCCTGACAACCCAGGCCGACTACCTCCTCCCGCCCGGCCGGATCATCCCTGTCGCCAGCCGACTCCTCGAAAAAGAAGCCACCATCAGTCTGGAATCCATCAGCGGCGAGGCCGATCCCCGCCACATCCCCGCCGGTGGCCGCGTCCCCGCAGGAGCCCTCAACATCGGCCGCCATCCCCTGAGGCTAACCGCTATGGAACCCTGGGCGGACTCCCTCCACCGCCGCCTGCGCGACTCCCGCGAAACCGAAGCGCGCCACCCCTGGCTGGACCGCATTCTCCGTTATTACATCCTCACCGTGCTCGTCCTCGCCGTCGCCGGCGGCATCGCCTGGTGGGCCGCCACCGGCTCCCCGGCCCGCGGCCTCCAGGTCCTCATTTCCCTGCTCGTCGTCTCCTGCCCCTGCGCCCTCGGCGTCGCCCTGCCCCTCGCGGACGACCTCGCCGCATCCGCCATGGAGCGCATCGGAGTCTTTGTCCGCCGTCCGGTTTTCTGGCCGCGACTGCTGAAAGTAAGACACATCCTCTTCGACAAAACGGGCACCCTAACTCTTGAATCCCCCGTCCTCGCCAATCCGGAGGACCTCCGGACCCTGACACCTCCCGCGCTGGCAGCGCTGCGGGTTTTGGTGCAGGACAGTCTTCACCCGGTGAGCCGAAGTTTGACCGAGGCTTTGGCGCGGGAGTATGGGAGCACCGGCCGGGGATTTGTGGGCGGAGGAAGGGACGAAAAGGACGAAAAGGACGAAAGGGACGGAAGGGACAATTCCATTGGTGGGGCGGAAAGCCCATTGCGGGAGGCACCGGATATTTTGGAAATTGCCGGCTGTGGGCTGGTGCTGACGGATGATCAGGGTGTGCGCTGGACGCTGGGGCATCCTGCCTGGGATGGAAGCTCCGGGGACCGCCACAGCCTTCCGGTGACCCCTTGGTCGAACCACCCCGCCGACACCGTTCTCCGCCAAAACGGCACTATCATCGCCTCGTTCCGCTTCAAGGACACCATCCGTCCGGAAACCCGAGACACCCTGGCCAAGCTGCACCGCCAAGGTTATACCCTCCATATTCTCAGCGGCGACGGCAGTCGGAAAGTGGCGGACCTGGCCAATAAAGCCGGCATCCCGCACGAATGCGCCCTCGGCAATCTAACACCTTCCGAAAAAGCCACCGCCGTCCGGGAACTCGACCACCACGACACCCTCTACCTTGGCGACGGAGCCAACGACAGCCTCGCCTTCGACGAAGCCTTCTGCACCGGCACTCCTGTTATAGACAAAGGCGTGCTCGAAAACCGCGCCGACTTCTACTTCCTCGGCCGCAGCCTGTCCTTCGTCACCGCCCTCTTCCAAACCGCCCGCCTCCGCCAAAAAGCCGTCCGCCGCACCGCCGCGTTCGCGCTCCTCTACAACGCCTCCGCCGCCGTCATCTGCCTCACCGGCCACATGAATCCGCTGCTGGCTGCCATCCTCATGCCACTAAGCTCCCTCGTCACCCTGGCCCTGGTGGCCGTGCATTTCCGCAAAGCCTGACAAGACTGGATTCCTTCCAAAAAGTATGGCCTGGCGTTTCGCCAAACAAATTTAACGCGTCGCGGTAAAATGCGTCACCATGACGCAAATCATGAAAAAGACGGGCAGCCAAAAGTGGAAATAGCCTGTTTTTCTCCAGTGGTCCGGAAACATGGGGCGCACCGTCCCATCCTTCAGCTTGCGCTTTGCGAGCAACGCAAAACCCGTCGCCATCGGAATCATCAATAGCAGAAAAGGCTTCACATTCTCAGCCACAGCATCCCCGCCATAAATAGCGGATGTCTGCATCCCAAAGCCGAAACTCATCCCAAGAAGTCCGGGCGATTCGGATTCCGGCGATAGTAAATCGAGCACATACATTACAATATAACGCAGTGTGAAAATCCATCCCGTGATTCCCAACCAACGCGCCTGACGAGCGTCTCCAGCCAGATGAGTGTCCACCCCTGTTCCAGGCAGGACTGACTGCACAACGACAGATTGCTCTGCCAAAATCCGGGCGGCTGTGACTTTTTCACAAAGATTTCCTTCCAATGGCCCATCTACAATTGCCAGCAGTTCCGTTGCCTTCGCGGAGCGCATCGGATCCAACGGATCGACTTCCAAGTGCTTCTCCAAATGTGCCGTTAGTGCCGGCACATCCGATTCCACCGCCAGCACAACCCAACCCAGGAACTGGGAACCGCCACCGAGGGTGAAATCAAATCCGGCATCCGTCCTCCTGACATTCGCCACCCGCGTCTCCACCCCGCATTCCTGCGCGATCGACCGGAACGCCTCCACCTCGTCCATCCCATGAAAACGCGCCACCGGGACCATGCCGACTGTTTCCACTTTGTTCGGATTCATGTTATCAGATCTACCAGCCCGTCTGCCTGAAAGCAAGGGCCGTCGCCGGGTCGCTGTGCCACCACCGGGACACAGAAAAAAGCAGTAAAAATTTCCCGCATTCCACCCGGCTGATTTTGTGCTTGGCTCCCCGGCCATGGCTTTGAACCAAAACCGCACCATCGCCGAACTCAAGGAACTCCGCGCCCTGACCGGAGATGAAAACGGCGCCCAACGCGTCGCCTTCACCCCCACTTGGCGCACCGCACGCGCGTGGTTGCTGGACAAACTGGCCGAGCTGCCCGTGGAAACCCACGTCGATGCCGCCGGAAATCTCTGGTCCACGCTCACCGGCGATTCCCCCCAAGCCCTGATCATTGGCGGGCATATGGATTCCGTCCCTAACGGAGGTTGGCTGGACGGCTGCCTCAATGTCATGGCAGGCCTGGAAATCCTCCGCCGCCTAACCGACGAATACAAAAATGGCCGCCCGCCCGTCACCGTCCGGCTAGTGGACTGGGCGGATGAGGAAGGCGCCCGGTTTGGAAAAAGTTTGTTCGGCTCCTCCGCCTGCTCCGGAAAACTTGACATGGACGAAGCCCGCACCCTCCGCGACCGCGACGGCATCACCCTGCCCGATGCCCTGCGGGAGATCGGCATCGACTTTGAAAAAGTAAAAGACAGCGGCATCGAATTGGAAAACGCCGCCGCCTCTCTCGAACTCCATATCGAGCAAGGCCCGGTGCTCCTGGACCTTGATCTCGCACTCGGCGCGGTCTTGGGCACCTTCGGCGTGGAACGCCACGCTATCACATTTCACGGCCAAGCCGCCCACTCCGGCAGCACCCCCATGAACCGCCGCCGCGACGCCTTCCTGGCCGCCGGAAAAATGAGTCAGGAAATCTACCGCATCGCCGAACGCAGCCACGGCGGCGTCTGCACCATCGGCTCCTGCACCACCAAACCCGGCATTGTCACCAGCGTCGTCGAGGAATGCCGCATCACCCTGGACCAACGCCACCTCGACGCCGCCGGCCTGGCTCAAATGCTCCAAGAAACCCGCGCCGCCAGCGAAACCTTCGCCGCCGAAGGAAATGTCAGGGTCTCCTGGGAGCGCCTCTGGCAAATCGAGCCCCGCCCCTTCCATCCGGAACTCATCGACCTCTGCGCCCAGTCCATCCAGGAAATCACCGGCACCGCCCACCGCCTCCCCTCCGGCCCCCTCCACGACTCCGCCGAAGTCAGCGGCGCCGGCATCCCCACCGTCATGATGTTCACCCAAAGCCTCCACGGCATCAGCCATAACAAAATCGAGGACACCCTGGAGGACCACCTCCACCAAGCCATCACCGCCTTCGACCGCCTCGCCACCAAAACCATCCACTGGATCCTCCAACAACCCGCCTAGCCAACCTGCCGCCACGTCCCTTTTGTCCTTTTTGTCCTTTTTGTCCCTTCCGTCCCTTTAGTCCCTTTAGTCCTTTTAGTCCCTTCCGTCCTTCCCCGGCTTCCCACAAGAAATCAACCCGCGATGCCGTGGCCGCCAGCCAACAATTCAACCTCCTCCCACCCGAAATCCAATCCGCCCAATTGCAGGACCTGACCAATGCGCTTGGGGAACAAAAACCACTCTCCCTACCGGAATTTTACGCACAACTTCCCGGCGACCAATGGGCCGCCGTGGACCTCCGCCAGGCCATCACCGCCTTCGCCAAGCAAAACAGCCGCGAAGCCTCGATCTGGGTCAATCAACTTCCCAACAACGAAGCCAGAGACACCGCCGTCAGCGGCCTCGTCGACTATCTGCTAGTCGGCGCCATGCCCGACCTGGAAGCCGCCGCCCATTGGGCTGCCTCCTCCACGGATCCCGAGGCCCAGACTCGCCGGCTCCAGCGCGTGGCCAAAGCATGGAACAAAACCAATCCTTCAGGCGCCGCCAACGCTATCAACAACAGCCAACTCAGCGAACCCGTCCGCCAACAACTTCTCCAATACCTCACCCCCGCCAATCCCTGAGCCATGAAACCAGCACCCATTCTGCTTTGCCTGGGAACCCTGAGCGGCGGCAGCCTCCTCGGCTGGCGGCACGCCCCCACAAAATTCGAAACCCCCACCGGATTAAGCCCAATTGTCCTCAAAGGAGCACCTGGCTCCACGCTGCCGGACGACGG
>JAQGPD010000648.1 GCA_028293305.1 Verrucomicrobiales bacterium
AAAGGCCGGAAGGGACGGCAAGTATGGAAATGGGGACTGGTTTACCGGCAAGGCGCCATGGGCACGAGTAGCGGCGGGGCTGGGCGAAGAAGGCATTTGGTTCAGCTGTCTTTAATTACAGAAATTATAAACTAGCTGGGCTTTACGGCAATCATTATTTATGGAAATTATAGGCATCCAAAGTGAAGCGGGTGGTTGGAAAGGGTTGGATGGAGAGGGCGTCGGCCGACGGATCTCAGGGATTCCAATGGAGGCTTTTGGAACCGGGCAGATTTCCGGGGGCCTTGGCGGATTCTCTGGCACCGGGCGGGCACCCGGCGGGACAGGCGGGACGCCTGTTCTCCCCGGGCATTCGGGCATGTGCTCCGCGCGCCTTGGGCGAAAAACAAAGCGTCCCGGCCAGAGTGAACTGACCGGGACGACAGGAACGTTTGTTGATGGGGTATGTTAGTCCGCGGAGTGGGAACGACGGCAACCGTGAGGGTTGGCTTTATGCGCTGGCGACGACGGGCTCAGGAGGCGTGAGGGCATCCTTGAGTTTTTCGAGACCACGGTATTGCTTGACGTTCTTTTCCACCATGCCGCGTGAAACGAGGTTTTGAAGCTTTTCATACGCCCGAAGACGCAGCATCTCTTCCCCGCCACTCACGGCATTCCGCAGTTTCAGGCACTCATACACCGCCTCGAACAGACTATTGAAATCATAAACCTTCGGTTTAAGAAGGGCAGCTACGAGTTCATCAGTGACATGATCGGGCAGACGACGGGAGAACCTGGTTCGTTTGGTGGTAGCCATAGGTCGGACAGTTTAGCACACTTATGCAATCCTGCGACCGATTTCGTGAATTTATCCTAAGGTTTTCCTGGAATTGAGAACACCTCCCGTAAAATGCGAAGGTTCCCCGGTGACGATATTGTTTCACCCGCCCACTTTCACGGGAATGAGAATAGTGGTTGCAATCATCATGAAAATTTAAGGTGTCTGAATTTAAGCTTCCGTTACCATAAAGTTATCTGAATTAATGGATAATCCGTATATTTAGAATTTTAACCGCCTGATTTTCTCAATTTTGCCGCAAATCACTTCTTCGGCGTCGGCGCGGGCCCCGGTTTTGGTTCCGGTGCCTTGCGGCGCGGCACTTTGGACTCGGCCTCAGGGGCTTTTGGCAGTTCGGAGCGGGGTTTGGCGTCTTTTTCACCCCTCCCCCCGGTCACACCACTGGCTTCGGGCACAGGATCGGCACCGTCATCGAAGCCGCCGATGCATTTGACGCCGTCCCGGCTGATTTCGAAGGCCTCGATGCTGCAGGGGTAAACCGAGGAGGCATGATCATCGATTATTTTCTGCCCAAAAGCTTGGAATTCCCCGAAGTTCCGCGAAAAGAGGTAGACCGTTTCCCGGTCCGGAACCAGCGCCACGATGCGGTCTCCCAGATGGGCTTGGAAGAGGGGGATCAGGCGGGGCGAGAAAATCACGCTGGGGGTGAAGGGGCGGTCGCTTTTCAGTTTGATATAAGCCATTTGCCCGGAGGCGTCCTTGGCCACGATGGGCTTGATGGAGACGAGCAGGCGCGTCGCGGCCGCCTGGGACTTGGCCATGAATTGATCCCAATCCAAACCCGCTGCCGCGAATTCCTCTTTGGAATAGTGCGTGAGGCCCAGGACCGAGTCCTCCCGCGCAGGCACGATCACCGTGCGTTTCGCGTCCGTCAGCGGACGGGCCAATGCCGTGCGGAGACTGATGGGTTCGATGGCGACGACCACGTTTTCCAAGGCGGGATCAGCCTTGACCTGGGCGCGGACCGAAGCCGGTGCCAGGAGAAGGCCCAATGCGGCAAGCCAGAAAGTTTTCCGATTCATCCGACAAATTAGGCACTGGATCAGGCCCTCCCACAAGTCGGCAAAGAAGCTCCACTGGGTGGCCGGTTCGCTGGTCGTTTTTTGTTTTCCGTGTCCGGTTTTCTGCTTTCGGTGATAGGTTTTGGGCGTTTTGCGGTGGATTGCCTGGTGCCTTGCGGCCGTCCGTCATGGAATCGGATCCACGGAATGTCGACCCTCCCGCGGACCTCCTCGTTTTAGAAACGTCCACCAAACCCAAGCCATCAACACGGCCTGCAGCGGAAGTCGGGCCCACAAAATCCAAGGGGAAACGGCGAAGGGCGCCCCGGGCCAGCCGTGGAGCGCGACCTGCAGATTGGCCGGAAAAACCGCGACCAACAATAACAACAGCCCCCAGGCCGCCCATCGGCGCACCGCCGGAATCAGCACGCCGAGACCGCCCGCCACTTCCGCCGCGCCCGCCAGGAGCTGCAGCTTGTCAGGCCAGGGCAGCCACTTCGGCATCATGCCCAAATACACCGCAGGATCCCGGAAATGATTGATCCCCGCCACAATAAAAAACACCGCCAAAAGTCCAACCGATAGAAAGCGCAGCCATTTCATAACTCCAACTACGCCCCGCCCTCACTCAACCAACCACCGATTTCCACCACCCCGTCCTTTTCGTCCCTTTGGTCCCTTTCGTCCCTTTCGACCTCTTGCCACCTCCCCGCTCCATCAGCCTCACTTTCCACCCCGCCAAACAAGAACCGGTCGCCCGCCCACGGAAATCCGGGCCGCGTCCGCCTTCAAATCCACCGCCTCCCCGCCTCCGGCAGCCAGCGGCATGCGTTCGGCTTTCGTGTAGCCACCCGCCTCCGGCAGCGCCACCGGTCCTTCGCCCGTCGCCCGCCACACCGCCAAAACGCGGGGCTCGTCAGGATTCGCGGATTCGAATTCATACACATAACCCTCCTCCGCGGAGGCTTTGACGATGCGGTGGAATCGATAATTCCTCAGTCGGTCCAGCATCCAGGCCACGGCATGATACGCCGGCTTGGGTTCGTAATTTCTTGTCAGGCCGGATGCCGCATGCAGGCTGGGTTCATCCTTGTCATTGAAAAAATACACAAAGGCTTTGTCCACTCCCATCCCGGAAA
>JAQGPD010000440.1 GCA_028293305.1 Verrucomicrobiales bacterium
AGGAGATGCGCCATCCGCTGAATGGCTATGGCCTCCAGTCCGGGATAGGCCAGGATGACTTCCTCATAACGTCCCGCCGCCGGATCGCCGTCAAAGGCCGCCTTCACATCCGTGCTGAGCAAGCGGCGCACTTCCGGCAGCCGGCGCATGAAGGCACACACCAGACTGTGGGATTTCGCCGCCAATGTTTCGTCAGGCCCGGCCTGGTGAGCCAGGCTGCGGCGCACCTCCACCTTCAATCCCGCCACCACCTCCGCCACCCGCGCGGCCGTCAACTCGCGCAGATTTCCGGAATGCAGCGCCTCGGTTTCATAAAAGCCGGGAAAGATGATCATCAGCAAATCCGAGCACAAAGAGGAGATCGCACACTTTGACGGCAGGTCCACGCCCTCCAAGTGATTGATTCCGCCTTCGGTCCGGTAGGACTCGACGAGGGCGTCGGTGATCTCGGTCTTATCGCAATGCATTTCCGATCAAGAGTGAACCAAAGCCGCGCCATGCGAAACCGGTTTTTCATGCCCTTCCCGCCCTGGACGAAAATCCCGAACCTCCTATACTGCCCGCGTGCCTCCCGTCGTCGCCGGACTCTTCAGCCAGTTTTTATACAAACCCGTCCTGGGTCCCGTCATCCGTCTGGTCAGTGGACTCGTCGCCATTCCGCTGTTCCGGTTTTTGCTGCGCAATGTCTTCCGCCTGCAGACCACGGACGCGGAGCTGGAGCGGGATTTGGAGCATTGGTTCCGCGGCGCGATCCTGCTGCTCGCCGCCACGGCGAATCTGGAGGACTTCCTCTTCGGCTGGACGCAGTGGCACCAAAACAGCGAGCCTTGGCTGACGATGCTGCTGCGGCTTTTCCTCGCGGTTGGGGTCATCGAGACGATGCCGGACGAGGACCTTTTTTCCCTGATGCACCAAGGTCCGCCGAAATGGTGCTTCCGCCGCGGATTCGCCGCCCGGCTCCGGCGTGAGCCCATGACCCTGGTCAAGGGGCTCGGCGTGCTGCATTTAAAACGCTCCTCACCGGTGCTGGTGATCATGTGCGTGGTCTTCGGCGGCGCTTCAGGCACGGTGGAATGGGCAGTGGGCTGGTGGTGTTATGGCTTCGCCATCGCGCAATATCTCATCATAGCGCTGGTCACCGACCGCAGTCTGGCGTCCGCGTTTCTAGCCAATCTGCATCCTGACACCCTGTCCCAGCCCGCCGACATCATGCGCGAGGCCGCAGGCGCGGGCGGGACATTCGCCGATGATGACGACTCCCCACATCCTGACAAAAAGTAGGGCGTTTCACCGGCACCCGGACCACCCCGGGACGTTAGGCCAATGCGTCAGGAATAACACTTTTCAATGCCGGTCCATGCCGTGCACGCCGTCGGGTGCGGACATCATTTCCAGGAAAATCTTTTCCAACTCCTGCTCGCCGTGCTTGGCCCGCAGATCGCCCATGGTGCCCAGCGAGATCAATTTTCCGGACTGGATGATCCCGATGCGGTCCGCCAGTTCCTCCGCGATATTCAGCAAATGCGTGGACATGAAAACCGTCACGCCCGCCCGGCTGCGGGCTTTCAGCTCCTCCTTCACCACCCTGACATGAACCGGGTCCAAGCCCACCATGGGCTCGTCTATGATGATCACTTTGGGATCATGCAACAGGGCCGCCGCAATGGCCAGCCGCTGCCGCGTGCCGTGGCTGAGATGTTCTATTTGTTCCTTCGCATAGGGCCGCAGGGAAAACTGTTCGAATAAATCGCCGGTCAGCCTTTCGGCTTTGGCCTCCTCCACTTCAAACAAATCGCCAATAAACTCCATGAATTCGAGCGCCGTCAGCTTGTCATAAAAAACGGCCACATCCGGCACAAACCCCAGCTCTTTTCTCGCCAGCAGCGGAGCATCCTGCACGTGGTGCCCGCACAGCCAGGCATCGCCCGCCGTGGGGCGCAGCAGTCCGGTGATCAATTTGATAGTGGTCGTCTTGCCTGCCGCATTCGCCCCGAGGAACGCAAAAAACTCCCCGGGTTCGATATCCAGATTCAATCCCTCCAGCGCCTTCAGGCCGCCGTAATGCATGGTGAGGTCTCGGGTGCGGATCATGGGGCGGCGACGGGGGCATCCAGCGGACGGATGGTCTCCGTGATCAGCTGAAAGGTGGTGGGAGTTTCCAAACGAACGATCTCGCCGGTGTTTTCGACGCAGAGGCGGAAGCCGGGACGGCCGGGCAGGCCCATTTTCAGGATGTATCCCTGACGCTCGTTGCCGTTAAGGTCGAATGAGCCTTCACGGGCTACGATCTCGAATTCCGAAGCTTGCGTTTCCGCCTGTTTCCGCATCGCCTCAAGTTCCGTGGGCGTGATGCCGACTGTGGCCAAAAGCAGTGAAATCACCGGATTCGACTCCAACTTGTCGGTGGGAAACGTCTTGGAATCGAAAATGACCTTGAGGTTATTCGTCAGGACAATTTCCGGAGCGGCGGCGCGGTTCGTCTGCGACATTTTTAAAACGAGCGCGTTACGGCCTGTCGAAAATTGGGCGTCGAATGCAAGGATTTCCCCCGCGTGATCGAAGTCCACCCAACTCATGATTTCCAGGCTGGTCCCGGCCAGAAGCGGATGCGTCAGACTGACTTTGCCATTCATCCGCACCTTGATGGTGTGTCGTTGGGAATGGCGGAACCGATTGGTTTGAATGTTCAGATGGCCCACGATTTTCCGGTCATCATAAATATCCAAAACCGAGGCCTCGCCCCGGGCGGCGATGAGTTGGAAGACGGCGCCGGGCTGGACTTCAGCCAGGAGGCTGTCCGCCGGGAACCAAATCGACTTCATCAGCATGCCAGTCATGACAAACCAGAAGCTGATGATCACAATCGTCAGAAGTCGCGCGGGCACTGGGGGGGTTTGGAGGGAGGCTTGGGAAATCCAGGTCTCCCGGTCGGGGGTTTGGATTCCGGAACAGCGGGAAGTGTTCAGGAATTTGTGCACGAAAAAGGGGCGGAGATTGCTCTCCACCCCTTTTTGAAGGAATCAACTCAGGAGCGGATCAACCGGCGTAGGCGGTCGGTCCGACGAAGGGAGCGACGGAGGTGCGGCTGCCGTAGACTTTGATTTTGATTTTGTCCTGGATATTCGGGTAGTTGTTTTCCGCACCGGAGACACGGATGAAGGAGCCCGTGCCGGGAGGGGTGCTTGTGCCGAAAATACTGATGCTCGTGCCGACGTCGTTGGGGTCGGTGGCGCTGGGGCCGTCATTACGAGGGTCTTCGAAGACTCCGGTGCTCGTCACGCGGTTGAATTCCGTCACTTCGCTGGCATTGCCGAAGAAGCTCATCTCACCGGTGGCGCGGAAACGCATGGTTTGTTTGCTCTTCGTGATTTTGCCGTTCCAGTAGCTGTTGGCGTTGCCCACAGTGGAGGCGGCGCTGTTGGCCGAGATCGCGCCACCGGCGGAGTTGGTGAAACCCACGCCACCCAATTGGTTGGAGGAGGCGATACCGGCGCTGGTGCCGTTCTGGACACCGAAGCCGTTGCCGAAAAGGTTGCGGAACTGCGGGCTGGCGTTGGGGTCGTTAAGGTTGTTGCCGTTGTTGGCACCGTTGGTGGAACCACTCACGGTTTTGGTGTCGAAGTCGACAAAACCGTAACATTCACCGTAGTAAGCCATGCCTTTGTTGTAGACGATGGAGTCGCCGAAAGGACTCACGTAGGCTTCGTTGCCCTGGGAGAACTTGAAGATCCCGGAAGTGGCACTTCCGCGGATGGTGCCACCGAAGATGCCTCCATCGAAGCCATCATAGGTGTTATTGCTGTAAGGACCACCAACCCAGGCAAGGGCAGTGGCTTGGGAAAATAGGCCGAGGAGGGAGAGATATGCGCCGAATTTTTTCATAGCTGGATGAACATTGGCTGGGACACGTGGATCGATCAAGACAAAAAGTTTCGAATCTCGAATATTTCTTCGTTTTTTACGCGCCAACTTCCTCTGCCGCGCGATTTTCAGCCAAATTTCATGCCGGGGGCGGGACCGTTGGTGGAATGGGCCGCAATAACAGTGGCATGAGAGTGCCGCCCGGACCGTCCGGCCTCCTGAAAATCAAGGCTCCCAGCACCGCGCCGGCTGCCGCCATCAGCATGAGCAGGGCAAAATGGGCGGAGCCAAAAAAATCACGGTCCCCCCAGCCTCCATCAGCGGAAACCACATGCAGGGGCGGATTCAGCCCGCCAAAAATCGGCACTTCCGGAAAGAACAATCCCGGCTGCATCCACCCCACCACCCCGGCGGAGGCGAGCAACACGCCGGCAAGCGCGCCGCCGGTCTGGGACAGGGCGGGCTTTTGCCATTTCAGTAAAAACAACGCCACCGTCCATTCCACCGGCAGCAATCCCAGCTGGGCAATCCCCCCCGGATCCCGCTCCAACCACGGCAGGACCATATAAAGTCCGGCAAGCCCCAGCCCGGCCTGCAACCCCACCCCGCGTTCCGCGCCCACCGGCGATTTCCGATTCCATTTCCAGATCAAAATCATCGGCAGCGCAAAATGCAGCATCCCCGACAGGGCGGCCTCCGCGCATTTCCCTGCCCCCGTTCCATATCCAGCCGGCAGTCCTGTGAAACAGACCAACCCAGAGGCCAAAACCAGCGCTCCCAGGCGCCCCATCACACGCCCCTCCCCGCTCACCGAACGCTCGAAAACCACCCGGCGTCCCCACCAGCACAGGCCTCCCGCCAGGATGAAAATCAGTCCCCCGCCCCCTGAAAAATCCGACAAAACCGCCCCACCTTTCTCTGAGCCGGCCAAGCCCCCCGCCCCTACGGCTCCCGATTCCAGAAATGCCTTCAACAACCCATCGGATCCGGCCCAAACCCCGAGAAACGCCGTGATCCACACGGCATGCAGCCGGGGCAACAACCGGACAGTCACCCGACCCTGCCACAAAAACCCCAAGCCCAGCACCAGGATCACCACGCCCACCCACGCGTGCGCTTCAAAAATCAGCCGCGCCCGAAGGCTTCCCGCTCCCAGCCACCACTGGGAAAAGCCCGAAGGCATCCAAGCCGTGGCCCCCATTCCCGCGGAATGCGCAAAAATCCACTCCAGGGCGGTCACGGCCAGCCACGTCGCCGGCAGGATCCACTTTGCCCGCTCCAAAACCTTGGGCCGCAAGCGGTTACGACCATATTCCGCGAACCCCACGAGCACCGCCAACCCAAATCCGCACCCCAACCAAAACCATAACAATCCCGTCCACGTCCCCGTCATGTCCCCCACACTTTCCACCCACCCCCGGGCCAAACCCTCGGACCGCTCAAAGGATAAACCCAGGCCCAAACCCATGACCCCCACTCCGCCGGCCCAAATTTTCCCAAAATCCACCCGATCCAACCAACCGGCGGAGTCCAATCGCGGCCCCGTCCCCCACCGCTTCATCGCCCAAATGCCGCCAGCGCCCAGCGGAAGCCCAATCACGAACACCCCGACAAAATGCACCTCCCCCTCGAACCCGAAAATCCGGTTCAGCCCGGAAGGTCCCGCCAGCAACAGTCCGCACCAA
>JAQGPD010000099.1 GCA_028293305.1 Verrucomicrobiales bacterium
CATCCGGATCGAGCACTATATTCTTTCCAGCGGGATGAAGGCATTGATCGATGGAAGTGCTTTGAAACCCTATGTAAAGGAAATCTTCGGCTGTGAATTCGCAACTGACAGCAAAGGCCGGATTACATTTCCGAAGCGGGTGATCTCCCACACGCAGAAGACACAATACCTTTTCCGCATCAACAAGGGGCTGCTGGATTTAAGTCAGGATGTGAATGATCATATGCCGCCGGATCTGCGGCCGGTGCCGTTCACGAATATGATTTATGTGGGGGACGGGCCGACGGATGTGCCGTGTTTCACGGTGATGAAACAGTTCGGCGGACAATCCATCGCAGTATACAACCCGAATGATCCCACGAGGAACAGTTTCCGGAAATGTTATCAGCTCAGCGCGCACGCGAACCGGATCAAACACATCGCGCCCAGCGATTACCGGGCGGGAAGCCATCTGCGGCTGATATTGGATGAAATGATCCGGGAGATCGCGGAGCGCATTTTAAGAAACCGGCGGGAGGAGATAGAGGAGTCGCGCGTGGCGGCGCCGGGGCATGCGTGAGCGCGGCAGCGGGGAAGGGACGAAAGGGACAATAGGGACGAAAAGGACGAAAGGGCCTAAAACGACCCGGGCGGGCGGCCAGTTCCTGGCGGATCCTGCTGACCGCCAACGGCCAGCGCTAAAAGCCAAGGCCAGCCGCTAGCCGCTAACCGCTGGCTGATATCCAATAACTGATAACCGATAACCGATAACCGATAACCGATAACCGATAACCGATAACCGTCCCCGCCCCTTCTTCAAAGTCCCTGCTCGCGGCGGACGCTGCGGAGGTGGATGGTTTTTTGTTTGAGGTCGTGGACGGCGCGGATGTAACGGACGGTGCGGCTTTTGGCGCGCATGAGGATGGTGTGGGTGATGGCTTTGTGGCCAACGAGTTTCACGCCGGGGACGAGGGAGCTGTCGCTGATGCCGGTGGCGCAGAAGAGGGCGCTTTCGGATTTCACGAGGTCGCGGCAGGTGAAGACGCGGTCGAGTTCCGATTCGCCGCCGGCCAGGATTTCGGCGAGTTCCGCTTCGTCGCGGGGGGCCATGCGGAGGAGCATTTCACCGCCGAGGGCGCGGAGGGCGGCGGCGGTGAGGACGCCTTCAGGGGAGCCGCCAATGCCGACATAAAGGTCCACGCCGCTGTCGGGCAGGGAGGGGGCGACGGCGGCGGCGATGTCGCCGTCTGTGATGAGGCGGAGGGCGGCCCCGGATTTCCGGATGGCGTTGATGAATTCCATGTGGCGGGGGCGGTTCATGGTGACGATGACCAGTTCCTGGACGCGTTTGTCGAGTGCTTCGGCCAGACGCGGGAGCATGGATTCGATAGGCTCGTCCAGGGAAAGCGGTTTCATGCCGTGCTCGATCGCCTCCACGACGGCGGGGCCGAAGGCGAGTTTATGGGCATAGAAGCTGGGGAGGTTCCGCATGTTATGGCCGTCGGCCTTGACCTCGCTTCCGGCCATGACGGAGATGGAGTTGGGGAGGCCGCTGGCGATGTTTGAGGTGCCGTCGATGGGGTCCAGGGCGATGTCGAATCGGGGGCTGCCGTCCAGCCAGGTGCCGAGTTTATCGCCAAGGAAGATGCCCGGGGCATTGTCCTTGATGCCTTCGCCGATGACGACGGAGCCGCAGATGTTGACGTTGTCGAAGACGCCATAGATGGCGTCGCAGGCGGCGGCGTCGGCGAGTTCTTTTTCGCCGCGGCCGAGCCAGTGGACGGAGTTGAGGGCGGCGTTTTCAGTGGCGCGCACGAATTCAAATTCGATGGTGCGTTCGGTGTCGTTCATGAAGTGGTGTGGGAAGGTGGAGACGGCCCTGGGGCGGGGTGGCGGATCCTGGTTTTGATTTTGTAAGGTGGGGTGGGGGGAAAGCGGGGATCCGGGATTTGTTGGGTCGTGGGTGCGGGTGCGGGTGTGGATGGAATCCGAAAAGGTGTCAGGAGGCGCGGCCTTCCTCAATGTCCATGAGATCGAAATAGGTCAGGATGTCATCGCGATGGGAGAGACCGGCTTCGGCTTTGTTTTTTTCGAGTCCGGGACTGCCGGAATCGCGCCAACCGCGTTTGATTAGGAAAGTATTCCAGATTTCGATCTGTTCGGCATCGGGTTGGCGGCCGCGGGTGAAGCACCAGTCGAGGACATCCTCGTCCGTGCCGCCGGAGAGGACGCGGGCGGAGAGGTCTTCGAAGTTGACGTCCAGGAACTTGCAGAGGCGGTCGTCGAAGGTGCGGTTGCCGGGGACGATGCCGACGTGATAGCCGGCCGGGAGTTTTTCTTCGGCATTGAGGCGGATTTTATCGATGACGCGGGCAAGGATGACGATGCCACCGGTGAGGTGGCGCGGGCTGCGGATGGGGAAGCTCATGGGGGCGGGGGGAGGTGGTGGTTGGGAGTGGACAAAAGGGGATGCTTGGAGCGGGTGGGCACTGAAGAAGGATTTGGAAGGAAATCAGCCGGAAATTTCCGCTATTTAACTTGCGGCATCCGGCAGCGGTTCGGGCGGGGCTGGAGGCTCGGGAGGGCAGGGCGGGAGGGGAATGCGTTAGGGCTTTATGGTTGGGATTTGTTATTCACGGGAAGCGGAGTCTATCCAAATCGTGACCGGCCCATCGTTTGTCAGGGCTATTTGCATATCCGCGCCGAAGACACCCGTGGGCACCGGTTTTTGCAGGGCGTCGGCGAGGGCGTCGCGGAAGGCCTCGTAGAGCGGGATGGCCTGTGTGGGGCGGGCGGCGCGGAGGAAGGAGGGCCGGTTTCCTTTTTTGGTGGAGGCGTGGAGGGTGAATTGGGAGACGACGAGGGCTTGGCCGCCGGTGTCCGGAAGGGCGAGGTTCAGGGCGCCGGATTCATCCCCGAAAATGCGGAGTTTTGCTATTTTGGGGACGAGCCAGTGGATGTCATCCAGGGTGTCAGTGTCCGCGATGCCGAGGAGGATGAGCAGGCCGGGGCCGATGTGGCTGTGGACGGCGCCGCCGATGGAGACGGAGGCGGAGGCAACCCGTTGGATGAGAACGCGCATGGGGGGCCGGGGCGGGGATGGGCGGAGTTTGTTATTTGGCGGCCATCCAGGTGGCGAGGAGTTCCGGCCAGGCTTTGGGAGAGAGGGGGGAGCGCATGCCGTAGCCGTGGCCGCCGTCGGGCCAGACGTGGAGTTCCGCACGGATTTTGTGGGATTGGAGGGAGTCGAAATACGAGGAACTGTTCCGATAGGTGAGGCCGTCGTCCGCCGAGTGGCAGAGGAAGGCGGGAGGCGCGTCAGGGCCGGGGGAGATGCCGGCGTTTTTGTCATCGTGGAAAAGATAGGCGGGGTAGATGAGGGCGCTGAAATCCGGGCGGCAGGAGATTTTATC
>JAQGPD010000123.1 GCA_028293305.1 Verrucomicrobiales bacterium
CCGCGCCCACGCACTCCTGCGGCAGGCCCAATATCTTGTTTCCCAAAACCGCCGGCCGGAGGCGAAGCCCTTGCTCGAGGAAATACGGCACCTGTCGCCCACCCCCGCCATCGCGGCCTGGACCGCCTGGGTGGCTGGCCAGTCGGAGTATGATGCCGCCGCCTACCGCGCGGCCTCCGGATTTTTCCGGGACGCTTCATCCACCTCCCCGGACCCCTCCCTGCGTGCCGCCGCCGCTTACAATGCCGCGCTTTCCGAGCTTCAGGAAGGCACGCTCAATCCCGCCCGCAGCCTGGCCCTGCTGGACAGTTCGCCGCTTCCCGAATACAAACTGGCGGGCGCGGAGTTCCACCTTGAGCGCGCGCTCCACCTTGCTTCGAAAGGCGACCCCGATGCCGCCGATGGACTCCAAGCTTTTGCGGATTCCCTCCCGGACCATCCACGGCGATTCGACGCGCTCATCGCCCTCGCGGAGCTTGCCCTGCGGGCCGATCCCCCGCGTCCCCAGGACGCCGCCCGCCTCCATGCGGACGCCCTCGCCGCCGCCACCCAGCCCTGGCAGCAGGAGCGCGCCGCCCTGCTGGATTGTTATATCGCCGAGGCCACGCCACCGACCGGCAACGCCCCCGCCTCCGCCGCCTCCGCGGACGCGTTCACGGCCAAAGTGGTGAAGTTCCTAACCGCTTTTCCGCTTTCCGCCGCACGCACCGACCTGCGGATGAAAACCGCGCAGATCGCCTATCAACGCGAGGACTTCAGCGGAGCCCGCCAGCTTTTCGAAACCCTCGCCGCCGATGATCCGCTCCATCCCCTGGCGGAACCCGCGCTTTTCTGGGCCGGCCGCGCCGCCCTCCTCACCATGGAGCCCTCCTCGGCCAGGCAGGCGGTGGGATTCTGGGAAAAAGTCTATGAACTCAATGGCCCGTTGAAATGGCAGGCGCGCCTTCAGGAGGCCATGCTGAACCAACGCCAAAACCAGCCCGCCGCCGCTCTGCAGTTGCTGGACGAACTCCTGGCGCCCACGGCCGCGCCGGGGCCCGATCCCGCGACCCGCTGGCAGTCCTTGCTGGTGAAGGGCGAAATCCTGGCCGCGCCCGCGATGAAGCCGGAGGAACAGGCGCTGGGCTTGAAAGCCTTCGATCAGGTCATCACTGCCTCCGGATTGCCGCCGGCTTTTAAAAATCAGGCCCTCGTCCGCAAAGGAGTCTGCCTGGGCACGCTCAAGCGCCACGATGAGGCGCTGGAAGCCTATTACGATGTCCTGACCAATGGCCCCCCGGCCCCCAACGCCGCCGCTTCGCCGGACGACTATTGGTTCCACCGCGCCGGGACCAAAGCGCTGGTCCTCCTCGAGCGCGCAGGAAAATCAGAGGAAGCGATTGAGATTGCCAAAAAGTTGGCCAAAGCTCCCGGCCCGCGAGGCCGTGCCGCTGCGGAATTGGTGGACGAGCTTGCCTTTAAATACGGCATCTGGACCAGCAGTCCCTAGCCGATTCCGCCCCGTTTCCACCACCTCTCCCATGTCACACGTCAAGCTCTTCATTCCAGGCCCCGTCGAAGTCAGTCACAAAACCCAGCAGGCGATGATCCAGCCCCTCATGGGCCATCGCAGCAAGGATTTCCAGGCGCTCTACGAACGCATCATGCCGCGCCTGCAGTCCCTCTTCGGCACCAGCCAACCCGTTTTCCTCAGCACGTCCTCGGCCTGGGGCGTGATGGAAGGTTCCATCCGCAATCTCGTCACCAAAAAAGTCCTGAACTGCTGCTGCGGCGCCTTTTCCGACAAATGGTATGACGTTTCCCTGAACTGCGGCAAGCAGGCCGAAGCCCTCAAAGTGCCCTGGGGCTCGCAGATCACCCCGGAAATGGTGGACGAACGCCTTGCGACCGGCGAGTTCGACGCCATCACCCTGGTGCATAACGAAACCTCCACCGGCGTGTTGAATCCTCTCGCGGAAATCGCCGCCGTGGTCAAAAAATACCCCGGCGTCAGCCTCATCACGGACACGGTCAGCAGCTTCAGCACTGTGCCCATTCCTTTCGATGAACTCGGCCTCGACGTCATGTTGCTGGGCACGCAAAAAGCCCTGGCCCTCCCTCCCGGCATGGCGCTCTTCGCCATCAGCCCCGCCGCCCTCGAAAAAGCGGCCACGGTGAAGGATCGCGGGTATTATTTCGACTTCGTGGAATTCCGGAAAAACGCCGACAATTTCATGACCCCCAGCACCCCGGTCATCCCCCTCATCTTCGCCCTCGAAAGCAAGTTGGAGGACATCTTCAACGAAGGATTGGAAAACCGCTTCGAGCGCCACGCCCGACTCAACAACCTCGTCCACGACTGGGTCCGCCGCCACGGTTTCGACTTCTTCGCACCGGAAGGGTTCCGCTCGAAATCCCTGACCTGTGTCAGGAATAACAAGGAAATCGACACCGCCAAACTCGTCTCCCTCATGAAGAAAAACCACCTCATTTCCATAGACGGCGGCTCCGGCAAGATCAAAGGCACCACCTTCCGCATCAGCACCAAGGGCGACGAAACCGACGC
>JAQGPD010000143.1 GCA_028293305.1 Verrucomicrobiales bacterium
CGGCGCCTCCCGCGCCAGGCAGCGCCTGGACTCCAGTGGGCAGGTCCTGCGGCTGGATCTCCGGACCGGTGCTCAGGATCACCGCGCGCTCGATGCAGTTGCGCATTTCGCGGAGATTTCCCGGCCACGGATAGGCCAGCAGGCAGCGCTGGGCCTCGGCGGAGAATTTGGTTATTTTCCGCTTCATCTGTCCCGCGAAAAACTTCAGATAGTTTCCGGCAAACACCAGCAGATCCCCCGGCCGGTCGCGCAGCGAAGGCATGGTCACCGTGATGACATTGAGACGATAGTAGAGGTCCTCCCGGAACCGCCCCGCGGCGACTTCCTGCTCAAGGTCACGATTGGTCGCGGCTATGATCCTGACCTCCGCATGGCGTGTTTTGTTTTCGCCCAGCCGTTCATACTCGCGCTCCTGCAGCAGGCGCAGCAATTTGGGTTGAAGCTCCAGGGGCAGCTCGCCGATTTCATCCAGGAAAAGCGTCCCGCCTTCCGCCGCCTTGACCTTGCCCCAGTGGTCCTTGATGGCGCCGGTGAACGCCCCTTTGACGTGGCCGAAAAGATCGCTCTCCAACAATTCCTTGGAAAGACTCGGGCAGCTCACCGTCACCAGCGGCTTGTCCTTCAAATGGCTCGCCGCATGCACCGCCCGCGCGGCCACACTTTTTCCGGTGCCGCTCTGGCCCAGAATCAAAATCGACGCCGAGGTGTCCGCCGCACGGAACAGCAACTCCAGAACCGCCTGCACCGACGCATCCTGCGATTGGAATTGAGGCTCGATCGTTTGGGATTTGACCTCCGTCTCCAATTCCTCCACCCGCGTTTCCAAGTGCCTGGTTTTTTGCACGAGGGACAGCACATGCCGCAGCCGCTCCAGGTGGAAAGGCTTCTCAATGAAATCGATGGCTCCCCGCCGGGTGGCCTCCACGGCCGTGGCGATGGTGGCCTGCGCCGTGAACATCACCACCGCCTGCGCGGGATTCTGTTTCTTGATAGCTGTCAATATATCGAGGCCATTCTCCTCCCCCAGCATGAGGTCCAGGATCACGAGATCAAACTTGTCCTCACGCAGCCGCGTCAGGCCCAGCGCGCTGTTGCTGACCGCCTCGCCGTAGTGGTCGAGGCCTTCCACGGCCATCAAAGTGGCATCGCGGATGGAGCGGTCGTCATCGATGATCAGAATATCCATAGCATGTTTTTTGGGAATGAAAAAAAAGGAAAAAGGGAATGGAGGGTCGGGGCGCGGATCCTGTCAGGAGAAAAGCACCGCCTTGGAATCAGGCCGGCGGCAGGCAGAGCGTGAAGACCGCGCCGCGTTTGTCATCAGTGCGGTTCTCGCCTTTGACCGTGCCGCTCATACGGTCGGTCAGCATCTTGACAATGGCCAGGCCAAGCCCCGTCGAGCTTTCCCCGCCGGTCGGACGGGCGCTGAGTCGGCTGTATTTTTGGAAAAGGCCATGGCTGTCATCCGGAGTCAGGCCCGGTCCCTGATCCTGCACGATGCAGGCCGGCATTTCGTTGGGTTCCTGGACCGTGGTGACGGTGATGGTGCTGCCGGGCGGGGAGAATTTCAGCGCATTCGATATCAGATTGTCCAGGATGTGGCGCAACGCATGGGCATCCGCGAGGACGATGATGGACGCCGCGGGCATCACCATCTCCAGGCGGGTTTGCTTCGCGGCGGCAGCGGGACGCAGAGCGGCCACGGCGTCCTTCACCGCGGCCTGCAGGTTGATAGGCTGGAATGTCAGGGGAAACTCCGCCCGCTCCTGCGCCTTCTGTGAAAGCAGGGTCTCGATGCTGTCGCGCATGCGGTTCACCGTGGCCTCGATGTGGCCGGTCACCTTGGCGACGAATTGGGAGTCCGGCTCCGACTTTGTCTGCAAAGTCTGCACCCCCAGGCTGATGGCAGTTAACGGATTTTTCAAATCGTGGGCGAGCACCGCCATGAGTTCATCCTTTTCCGAAAGCAGATGCGCCATCCGGTCCCGGGAAATTTTAAGCGCCAGATGCGTCCGCACCCTCGCGATCAATTCGGCCTTCCGGAAAGGTTTGGTGATATAATCCACCCCACCGCTTTCCAGTGCCCTGACAATAAATTCGGACTCGTCCGCCGCCGAGAGGAAAATGACGGGGATGGCCGCGCATTCCGGGATCAGGCGCACCCGCTCACAGAGCGCGAATCCATCCATGCCCGGCATGAGCACATCCATCAATATCAAATCCGGAAGTTGGGAAGCCAGGCGTTCCAATGCCTGCGGTCCGCTGGATGCCGGCACCACCTCATATCCCTCCTCCAACAAAAAACCGCAGACCAGTTGAACATTGGGCTCCTGGTCATCAACCACAAGTATGGTGGGGTGGGAAACATTGGCCGAAGGGCAGTGACTCATAGTGGATTGAGATTGGGGGGATTTTTACGGCTTTGAATTCGAACGCGAAATTATTGTGCGAATCCACAGGAACAAAAGCGGTAGTTCTGGGTCATGCAATAATTTGGTCCGCTAGTAAGAGTGAGTTTAGCACTCATATGAACGCGTTCTAACCCCTTCATCCGAACAGTTTTAAGGAGAGCGTTGATGGCGGGCGGTGGAATCACGACGCCGTGAGGCTCCCCTGGAGGTGGCCAGTCACCTTCTGGCAATCGACGGGCAGGGGCGGCAACCCGGACATAAGGGGCCTCAGGGACCGCCGACCCATGATCGCCATCAAAGGCCGGAAGCGGCCCGCCCACCGGGTGGGTGGCGGCCGTTTGCCAAAGGGCCCGCACCACCCGGACGCGAGGGTTTTGGGCGATGGGGGATAAGGTCGGCACGGATATGTCAGGGTGGGGGGATTGACGCCGGATCTGACAGGAACCGCGGGCCATCGGGATCGTTTGCCTGATCCTTGCAGAATGCAAATTCATTCTCGGGCGACACCGCAGTTTGCGCACAACAAAGCCGAACTTTTGCGTGAGCCGCGATTTTCAAATCCCGCAACTTATTGACAGTCAACGACCTAACCATCCCAAATTGATACTGGCACCGGA
Source organism: Verrucomicrobiales bacterium (assembly GCA_028293305.1). Classification (GTDB taxonomy): domain Bacteria; phylum Verrucomicrobiota; class Verrucomicrobiia; order Verrucomicrobiales; family V1-33; genus CAIZWU01. The sequence goes on from JAQGPD010000143.1 coordinate 3,029, forward strand.
CCTGCAAAGGGTATTGGCGTGCCTGCCGGGACCGGATTCCCCCTCCGGCGGGACCACCGAATTCCAACACCCCCCATCGTCATGCTCTCCTGGACCCTTACATTCATCATCGTCGCCCTTATTGCCGGAGTTCTCGGTTTCGGGGGTATCGCGGGTGCCGCCGCCGGCGTCGCCCAAGTGTGTTTCTTTATCTTCCTCGTGCTTTTTGTGGTCTCCCTGCTCCGGGGCAAAAAGTCCGTCTGACCCCTCCTTCCTCCGCCTGTCAGCCATGAAAAAACGCATTGCCCTTCACCTCCTCATGCTGGCTTCGGCCGCTGCGGTCTTCACCGCCACGGCTTACGCCCGACTCCTATCCCCTGCGGAGCCGGAAGAGGCCGCGCTCATGGCCAATCCCTGAACCCACCAAAATTCCCCCGGAGCATTATTTGTTATTCCCATGTTGTTTCATACCGCTTGTTTCCAGGGTAAACCGGAATAAAGTAAAAATATACAGCAGGCCCCTCCGGAATGGAGTCACGGATCAAATGATCCGGAAGCCCCATCCCGGATCGGGAAAATGGAATAACAGAATGCAGAAAGGACACTACTCCTGCTCTCACACCTTTCCTGACCCCCATTCAATCAACCCATACAGCAACCC
>JAQGPD010000150.1 GCA_028293305.1 Verrucomicrobiales bacterium
GTTCGTTGACGGTGATGCGGCCTTCACCGGCGACCAGACGGGCGCGGGCGATGGCGGTTTTCCTTCTGCCGGTGGCGGCGTAGGTGGTATCGGCCATAAGAATAAAGTGCTGAAGTTAAATAGGTTAGAAATTGTAGGCGACCGGCTCCTGGGCGACGTGCGGATGCTCGCTGCCGCGGTAGATGCGGAGTTTGGTGAGGATCTGGCGGCCAAGGCGGTTGTGGGGGATCATGCCGCGGATGGCGAGGGTGAGCATTTGCTCGGGGCGGCGGGCGCGAAGGGTCTTCGGGCTGTCGCTGTGGTGTCCACCGACGAATCCGGAGAAACGGGTGTATTCTTTATTGATCTCCTTCTTGCCGGTGAAGACGGCTTTCTCCGCGTTGATGATGACGACGTGGTCGCCGTTGTCGATGTGGGGAGTGTAGGTGACTTTGTTTTTGCCACGCAGGATGTTGGCGGCTTCTACGGCAACGGCACCGATGACGCGTTTGTTCGCGTCAATGATGAACCATTTCCGATCTTGTTCTTCGTTCTTGGCGGAGAATGTTTTCATGGCTGGAGTGATAAATCGGGCGGAAAGGAGTCCGGACCGGGGCGCGGAGACTACTCGCCGCCCGGACGTTGTCAAACCCAAATGATTTTCTTTCTCGTGTTGGAAAACGCTGATAATGAACGCTCTCTAGAATGAGAGAATGATTAAAGGTTAGGAAATGACCTTGGGTTTTCCGGGCTAATCAGTTGAAAATGAAGGGTCGCGGTGGTTCCAAGCGACGCATTCGTGGTATCGGGCGCCCATTCCTCCAAAAATATCGAGAGCGCTGCCGATGGTGACGTCCACGCGACCGGCGGAAAGTTTTTGGGCGAGTTCCAAGTCCTCAAGGGACCGGGCGCCGCCGGCGTAGGTGACGGGGATGGGGCTGTGCTCGGCGAGAAAGGGCAGGAGGGCCTCGTCCATGCCGGCGCATTTTCCTTCGACATCGGCGGCGTGGACGAGGAATTCGTCACAGGAGGCGGCGAGTTGGCGGAGGGCGACGGGAGTGAGGGTGAGGTCGGTGAAGGTCTGCCAACGGTTCATGCACACGGTCCATCCGCCGTCGGGATTCCGCCGGCAGCTGAGGTCGATGACGAGCTTGGAGGGCGGGATGAGGTCGGTAAGGGCGGCGAGGCGCTCGGGGAGGAAGTGGCCTTCCGGCGAGAAAAACCAGGAGGTGACGATGACGTGGGAGGCCCCGGCCTGGAGCCAGGCGTGGGCATTCAGGGGGGTGATGCCGCCGCCGATCTGCATGCCGCCGGGGTAGGCGGCGAGGGCGAGGCGGGCGGCGTCGTCGTTTCCGGGGCCGAGGCGGATGATGTGGCCGCCGGGGAGGCGGTCGTGCCGATAGAGGGAGGCGTAAAAGTCGGCGGGTTTGTCACTTTCAAAGTTGGTGACGAGGCCGGCGCCGAGGTCGGAAAGGGTGCCGCCGACGATTTGTTTTACTCGTCCGTCGTGAAGGTCGATGCAGGGTCGGAAGCGGGTCATTTTGGGAAAATTGGAAAATTAAGAAATTTGGAAATTAAGAAATTAAGAAATTTGGAAATCTGGAAATCGGGAAATTTGGAAATTGGAAATTGGGAAATGGGAAATGGGAAATGGGAAATGGGAGGGGGGCTTGGTGGGGCGCTCGGGAGGATTTGAGTTTTGAAATTTGAAATTTCAAATTCCCAGGAGGTCAGTTTTTTCCGAGGCTGAGGAGCATGAGGCCGCTGAGTTCATTCATGACGTTCTTGGCTCCTTCGCTGGCTTTCCACCATTCGTCGGCGTCGTAGGTGACGGAGGGAATGCTGATGACGCCGATTTGCCAGTCGGGGCCGAAGACGTCTTTGAAAATGGCGTGGGAGCGGCGGGCGTGGGTGCCGAGGGTGACGAGGTTGAGGCGGCGGCCGGTGTCGGGGACGGGTTCGTGGTCGAGGACGGCTTTGAGGGCGGTGGCCATGGCGCGGGTGCGTTCGGATTTGATGTCGGCGCAGGGGACGGGGCAGATGCGCTGGGGATCGAGTCCGAGTTTGGCGAGGACGTTGGCGGCGACGTCGGCGTAGGTTTTATAAGACATTAAGAATGAGCCGCGTTCCAAGGGGATACCGGTGGTGAAGACGCGGGTGGCCTGGGATTCCTCCGCGAGATTCACGGTGGCGCTGAGGACGTAGTCGGGAGCCCAGCCTTCCACGGCGATGAATTTGGCATCCGGGACGGGTGAGCTGACGGCGAGCCAGGGGTGCACATTTTTTCCAACAATCAGCGCCAGGGCGGCGAGGGTGAGCAGGGCACAAATCGTTAAGCGCCAAGTGGGGACGGGCACGGCGCGCCTGCGGAACCAAAATCCGTGCGGGGTGGCGGGGGGATTTGTTTTTTTCAAGGGGCGCCGGGATGTCGCATCGGACGGGGACGGGGACGGGGACGGGGTGGCGAGCTGGCCGGCGGAGGCTGGCTTGTCGGCCGGGGCAGGCTGGTCGGCGGAGGCTGCCAAGTTGCCATCGGAAGGTGGTGCGGCGTTGGATTGAACGGGAACTGGGGCCGCAACAGCGATTGGCGGCTGGGGATCCTTGGAGGAATCCGGGGAAAAGGGAGCGGGATCGGACGGGGCGGGCATCTTTTGAAAGAGCGTCCGGCTGACGGCTGGGTCAATGGGGAGTTCCGGGATCGCCGGGTTGCCAGGGACCGAGTTTCAGGCGCAGGCGGATCAGGCTGCGGATCATGGAAAAGATACTGCCGGCGCGGAGCTGGCCTCCGGGGATTTCGCGCCAATTCACCGGGACCGGATGGATTTCCGTGCCTTGATGGAGAAGATGCCACGTGAGTTCCACGTCGAAACAAAACCGTTTTTCCTGAAGGTGCGGGGCACAGGCTTGCCAAGCCGTGCGGGGGAGGATCTTGCAGCCGCACTGGGTTTCCGGCACGGGGAAGTGAAAAAGCGATCGAACCAGAAGCCGGAACATTTGCCCCGCCAAGCCGCGGCCCGGGTGGCGCTGGACCACGGTGTCCTCCGTGCCGGTGCGCACCGCGTAGATCGTGCGGGTGGGGGAATGCGTCGCCAGGGCGCAAAGCCGGGCGGTTTCCTCCGGCGGGATGGCGCCGTCCGCGTCCACAAATCCCACATGGCTGTGCGCCGCGCCGGCCTGGGTCCAACCCGCATAGACCGCTCCGCCTTTGCCCGTGTTCTCCGAAAGAAGCACCGGCGGGAGCAGATTGGGAAAATCCGTCCGGCAATTCCCCACATAGCCCCGCAGCCACTCCTGCTCCTCCGCGCCGGAACCGTCGTCCACGATGAGCACCTCCACTCCGCCCGGCGCGGTCTCGTCCAAGGCCGATAACAACGCGGGAAGAAAAGTGGGCAATCGGGCGCGTTCGCGCAGGCAGGGGATGACCAATAGGGTTTTCACAAAATAAGAATACGGCGGAAAATCGGCCGCTGACGGCAATCCCGCGGCATCTCCCCAAATCAAGCCCCATCTCACGCGCCCGGCCAGAGTGATCTTCCATTTTGCATCAGTATTCTGCTCCGGTCTCCTGCCGCTTCCGCTTCCCATGTTGCCCCTGCTTCTGCTTCTGCCCGGTAAATCCATTCCCTCAGCTGACACCTAATCGCGCTGACAATGCGTGTGTGTTAGGGATGGGCGCGGAAATGGAATGGCGGATATGACTGTGCAACGGGCCACCCCAAAAACAAAAACAGGCGCCCGATCCGTTTCCGGAAAGGGCGCCTGCGCGATTTTTTTGGGGGCCGTTGGGGCAGTAGGCTTTTTGGAGGCCGGGCTGCGGGTTTGTCAGGCTGGGCGGCGGTTGTGGGGCCGGACCGGGAGATCAGGGGGCGACTATTTTTTCGGCGATGCGGAAGAAGAGTCGGGTTTCGACCGCAGTGTTGAAGACGGGGTCGCCGGGTTGGAAGGTGAAGGTGTTGGCGGCGACTTCTCCGATGGGGGTGAACCCGGAGGTCGTTTTGGACACAGACACAATGTAGGTTTTACCGGCTTCGCCGTTCCATTGCAGGGTCACGGCGCGGTTGGGAGCGACGGAAATGCTGGAGACGACAAGGCCGCCGGGGTTGTTGGACGGTGGCGTGGCGAGGGCGGCAAGGGCGGCTTCCGACAGGGTGCCGTTGAAGATCCTCACATCCGACAAGGCACCGCGCCAGGCTTCGAGCGCGTTGGCTCCGCCGCCGAAGTGGACGGGCAAGGCCTCGTTAGGCACGGTGGCGATGGTGCTGGAACCGGTGAGGACTCCGTTGCGATAGTAGAACAAGGCAGTGCCTTGTTTCACCACCGCATGGTGCGCCCAGACGCCGGGAACGAGATCCGGATAGTCGATCCCCTGTCCAGCTCCATTCACATTCCACTCGAAGGCGCGGGAGGTGAATTTGATGAACTGTGAGGGGACAAATTCAGTTCCGGAGGCGTTGAAGCGGTTGCCCAGAATGATGTCGTTATTGTCGGTTTGATCCGGCTTCGCCCAGAAGGCCCAGGTGAATCCATTGGTCAGGTCCATGAGCGGCAGCGTCCCCGTGGAGGGAGGCGCGCCGACGGTGGCGAAGGCGCTGGTGCCTTCCGTGCCCTCGAAGGAGAGGACGGTGCCGCGCTCGGCATCGGTTAGCCAGGCCGAGCCGGAGTCACCGAGTCCGCCGAAGTCGACATTGCTGACTTCGGCGTTGT
>JAQGPD010000450.1 GCA_028293305.1 Verrucomicrobiales bacterium
ACACGGAAGCATTTGTTCTTCCAGTTCAAGGAGCAGCTTTTTTATACTGTCGATCACACCAGGCGCCAGGTGGACCTGACAGAAACCGGCCGTCTTCTGATCCGTCCCGACGACTTGCCGGGCACCCGATTGTCGCACCTTTCCAGCTCCCTCGCCCTCGCGGCGCGCCAGCAGGCGGAGAATGATGGACAGCAGCTGGACCAGCTCCGGCAGTTGACCGAAAGCGAAAATCTCCGGCTGCATAACACATTGCAGCTTCTCCGCGCGCACGCCGCCTATGAGCGCAATGTGGACTATGTAATCGAGGACGGCGAAATTGTTATTGTTGATGAAAACACGGGCCGCAAAATGCCGGGCCGCCGCTGGAGTGATGGCCTCCATCAAGCCGTGGAGGCACGCGAGGGCTTGCGCATCCAGGATGAAAACCACACCCTGGCCACCATCACGCTGCAGAATTATTTCCGGCTCTATCATAAGCTTGCCGGCATGACCGGCACGGCGGAAACGGAGGCGGCGGAGCTTCACGACATTTATGGCATGGACGTCGCGGTCATCCCGCCGCACCGCGCGCTGCGCCGGAAGGACCGCAATTCCCTCGTGTTTCCCACCCGCCGCGCGAAGTTCGCCGCCGCCGTGGAGCTGATCAAAACCCGCCAGGCCGCCGGCCAGCCCGTGCTCGTGGGCACCGCCAGCGTGGAAGCGTCGGAGACCCTGGCTAGACTGCTGCGGCGCGAGGGCGTTCCCCATCAAATCCTCAATGCCGTGAATCATGCCCGCGAGGCGGAGTTGATAGCGCAGGCCGGCCTGCCGGGCGTGGTGACCGTTTCCACCAACATGGCCGGCCGCGGCACGGACATTAAACTTGGGCCCGGAGTCGATGCCCTCGGCGGTCTTTTTGTGCTGGGCACGGAACGTTATGAAAGCCGTCGCATCGACCGCCAACTCCGCGGCCGCTGCGGCCGGCAGGGCGATCCCGGCGAGAGCCTTTTCCTGCTCAGCCTGGAGGATGGGATTCTTCAAAAATCGGACAGCTCCAAAAACTTGGCAGGCTGGGTCGGAAAAAGCGACGGACCGCAAAACCTGCCGCGCATCGCCGCTGCCCTTGATGCCGCGCAGCGGAAGCTGGAGCAGTCCCACGCCACCCAGCGCAAGCACACGCTGGACATGGATGACGTCCAGAACCGTCAGCGGAAAATTGTCTACAACCTGCGTGACGAGGCCATGGACGCGGCCGCTGTGGGCGCATTGCTAACGGATATCACCGCCGATGCGATAGGCGACAAGGTGCACGCCGCCTTCGCCGGAAATCCTGACGAATCCACCGCCTCCGCCTTGCTCGACTGGGGGGATGCCGTCTTCCACCAACAAAAACCCTGGCGTCAAAAAAGCGTGGCGCATTCCCTCAATCCCGATGCCCTCGTCAAGCACCTGACCACTCTGGCGCATTCCGAGCTGGACCGGCTCGGCCTGGGAAATGCAAATTCCGGGAATGATTCCCCCCCGGGTTTTGTGGATCCCCTCGGAGCCGGCCGCATGGTCATATCCGTTCTCGATGCCCGCTGGCGCGAGCACCTAACGGCTATGGATTCCCTGCGCGACGGCATTCATCTGCAATACGTCGCCCAAAAGGATCCGCTCGTGGAATACCGCCGACAAGCCTTCCAGCTCTTCGAGGAAATGTTGGAAAACGTCCGTCACGAAATCCTGTCGGCTCTTATCCACATCGGCAGCCGGTTCCCCGCCGTCCTACCTATCACCACCATGGCCTCCACCTTCGCCGCCACGGCGGCCTAGCAAATTTCTCCGTTGGCGTGCACAACGATTGACTTCGCGGTGGGTGCGGCGCTTCCGGGAAGATCCCGTGTGGTCGGAAATAGGATGCTATCCGTTAGGAATGCCTTTTGTGCAAACTTGGACGACCTGCATAAAAATACCAGTAGCCGGTATTGACGCGCGTGGTGATGACGGAAGGATCAGGATTCATGCAGATCCCTCTCAAATCCACGCTTCTCGCCGCTCTCCTGTTCGCCGGACTGGCGGGGGCATCGAATCCCGGTTCCGCTGCCGACACGGTGGCGGCCATCACCGCGCCGTTGATGGCGGGAGAGCCTTCCGCACAGGATTTGGCCCGGGCCCGCGGGATATTGGAAGCGTGGGAGAATGCCGATCCTGACAAATCTGGCAGGTTGATGCGCGTGGTGTATTGGACCCCGGCGGACCGCGATCCGCAGCCGGATTTCCGTGGGCGGCTGACGCGCGTCATGACCCATGTGCAGGAGTTTTACCGCAGCCAGCTGAACGCCTACGGTTTTCCCGGCCGCTCGATCCAGCTGGATTTGTTGCCTGACGGGATGCTTAATTTGCCAGTGGCCAAGGGGCGCCTGAAGTCCGAGGATTGTCAGGAGGCCGACTCCTCCGACGGCCAGGCCATCCGACGGGACTGCCTTGCGGCGCTCGGGGCGCAGGGAATTGATGGGGAGAACGAAACCGTGGTCATTTTCTGCAACCTCACGGATTTCGATCCCGTGGCACGGACCATGAGTCATCACAGCCCCTACTATGCCGGCGGGGACAGCCGGCACGGCACCGCCTGGCAGGTGGATTCCGCGCTGTTGGATCCCTCGCATCTTTCTGTCAGGGATCAATTTCTAACGGATCAGCAGTATGGCAGGATATCGCTTGGAAAATACAACAGCATCTTCGTGGGCGGTGTCTGTCATGAGCTCGGCCATGCCCTGGGCCTGCCTCATTGCCGTGAGAGCGCCGCCTGTGGCGCGCTGCGCGGGACCGCGCTCATGGGCAGCGGCAACCGGACCTATGGCGAGGACCTGCGCGGCGAGAGCAAAGGCACTTTCCTGACGGTGGGCCATGCGCTGAAACTGGCCGCGCATCCGCAGTTTTCCGGCTCCGTCAAAAGGCTGAAGGAATCCTCCGACCCCACCTTTTCCGGTTGGTCGCTGTCCGCCGCCGCGGATGGCCTGAAAGTGTCAGGAAAAGTGGTTTCGGAAATCCCGGTGCACGCCGTTCTGGCCTACGCCGACCCGGCGGGTGGCGGCGATTACGACGCCCTCACCACCGCCGCCGTGCCTGCCGCGGATGGGAGCTTTTCGCTCATCCTGCCCCCCGCCCGCACAAAATCCCAACCGGCGGTTCTCAGCTTCGTGGCCGTCAGCGCCAATGGAGCAGCCACCGCCGGAGTGGCCACCCGTCAGGCTTTTTCCCTGCCTTGCCGGATCGACGGGCAAGGCCAATACGACATCTCGCCCGCCCTCGCGGTCCTTGAGATTTCCGAGCACCTGTCCGCCGCCATCCGCGGACCGCTCCCCGCCGATACCCTGACAAAACTGACTCCCGCCGCCCGCGGCGCGCTCTCCCGCCTGGCCCGTCCTGACAACGCCGATGGAAAACCGGCGCCCGATGCCGTTTCCGGCGAAATCAAAAGCCTGCCACTTTCCGATGCCGCCCCCGCCAGGGCCCTGACGGGTTACGCGGGGGTGCACTTCGACCGCTCCCCGGAAGGCCACCCCTTGATCAGCGCCACGGGCCCTGCGGCCCACGGATTATGGGCGCATGCCGATTCGGTTTTTGAATACTCCCTGGCCGGTAAGTGGTCCGCCTTCAGTGGTCAATGCGGCCTCCTGTCCAGCGGCGACGGACCCATCCTCGCCACCATTGCCCTTGATGGAAAAACCGTGTGGGAATCCGGTATCATCAAGGAAGGCGCCGTCAAGACGTTCAGCATCCCCACCATCGGCGCCGTCACCCTTACATTGGAAATCAAAGGCCGTGATGGAAAGCGCGCCGCCCACGGCGCCTGGCTGGAGCCCGTGCTGGAGCGTTAGGCCCGCGCGTTGCACGGGCTGATGCACCCTTGTTTCAGGGCTCCAGGGAAATAAGGTCCGACGTTTCCGTAAACAGGATTTTGGAAAATCGTCACCATGTTCTCTTGCCACCGCGTTCTGGAAAGGCTTAGTGCGAATACCGGACGGCGGCGCGGCCCAGGCCACCGCCATCGGTTCCGGGCCTGTAGCTCAGTGGTTAGAGCAGGGGACTCATAATCCCTTGGTCGTCGGTTCAAGTCCGACCGGGCCCACTTCCATTCCTACGGGTTGGGAGGATTTGTGGCCAAATTGCCGGGGTTTCGCGATGCTCGCCACCGTGTGGATGGGTGGGAGTCCGGACAGTCTGTCAGGCAAGCCCGGGGGGTGCCACCACTGGTTTTGATAGGTAACCAGGCTCGTTGAAAGCTGCACAAACCTGATCAATTCGGAGGGCAGCGTTACGGCACCGAGCTTAAGCTGTGGAGACATGGAGGATTGGGGTGCCAATGCCCGTTCAGTTTTGCTTCCCGCGCCGAGGTTATTGAAAGCGATATCTTTGTGAGGAATTATCCGGGGCCCAGGTCAACCTGCGCTCAAGCCCGGGAGCTGCGGCTGTTGAGGGGTTTTTTAATGTGAGGGATGATATCCGGATATCGATTTCCCTTGGAAAGTGGTTCAATCAAACGAGTGTCGGGGCATGTCGGCCTTTGTCACCACCCGCTGGTCCATCGTTGCCCGGGCGGGCCTGGAGGACAAGGATTGCCGGCACGAGGCTCTGGAAGCACTGTGCCGGTGCTATTGGAAACCTGTATTTGTTTTTGTCAGGAACAGCGGTTTGGACGAGGAGACGGCCAAGGATGTGACGCAGGCTTTTTTTGAGAAGGTTTTGAAAGCGAATTCGTTGCCCGCGGCGGATCCGGAAAGGGGAAGGTTCCGGACTTTTTTGCTGACTTTGCTGAAGCGGTTCATCGCGGATTGGCGGGATCATGGACGGGCCCTCAAGCGCGGGGGAGGGGTGACGCATGTGTCGCTGGATTGGATTGACGCTCCGGTGTTGGTGGACGGTGGAGCGACTCCGGAGGAAGCGTTTGACCGCCGCTGGGCGACGACGGTGATGGAGCGTGTGGCCGCCGCATTGAGAACGGAGGTGGCAGCGGCGGGCAGGGAGGAATTGTTTTCCATGCTGGCTCCTTTCCTGACATCCGACCCGGATCCCGGGGACTATGCCAGGATAGGGGAAACGCTCGGACTGAGCCGCGGGGCGATTTCCATGGCGGTCCATAGATTGCGGGCACGCTTCCGGGATTTATTACGGAAGGAGGTCGCTGAGACACTGTCGGACTCGTCGGATTTGGAAGCGGAAATGGACGCCTTGAGGGAGGTGCTCCGGGGATGAAAATGCGAGTGTTAGAGTTGCCGGTGGCAGTCAAACTTTATACAAGGATGGGAGGGGCTTCCTGACATGTCTGCCTGTGAATCCGAATCCATTTCCGGACCGGGCCGATGTCCGGGCTGTGGCCGGGGTATGGTGGATATCGGCCTTGGGCCGCAATGTCTGAATTGTTTGATGGAGGTGGCCCTGAGGGAGCCTGCCAGCCTCCCTTCGCCCGGTCATTCGTTCGGGGAATACGAATTGCATGAGGAAATGGGGCGGGGTGGCATGGGGGTGGTGTGCCGGGCGTGGCAGCCTCAGCTGAGTCGATGGGTGGCGCTTAAAATGTTGATAGGCGGCGTGTTCGCGCAGCCGGAATTTCTGGAGCGGTTCCGGCGGGAATCCATGGCGGCGGCCCGGATCAAGCATGCGGGGATCGCCGTGGTGTATGATGTGGGGGAGCGGGATGGGCAGGCTTTTTACACCATGGAATTGTTGGAGGGAGGATCGCTGGCGGATTGGATAGCGTCGGGAAACTCCGACGTGCGGGCGGCGGCCGGGATGGTGGAACAGACGGCCCGGGCGATTGCTTTTGCGCATCAGCATGGCGTGCTGCACCGGGACCTGAAGCCATCCAACATTTTGCTGGGCCCGGATGGTCGGCCCAAAGTGGTGGATTTCGGTTTGGCGTTGGTGTTGGAGGAAACGGAGGAAATCAGTGCGCTTCCGGCGCTGACCCAGACGACTTTGGGCACGCCGGCCTACATGGCTCCGGAGGTGGCGGAGGGAGGTCGCGCCGGGGTGGCGGCGGATATTTTTGCCTTGGGCGCGGTTTTGTTTGAGATGCTGACCGGAAGACCGCCTCACAGTGGCCGCAATACGCAGGCGGTGCTTTTGAAGGCGCGGAGCGGGATGGTGGAGGATCCGTCGCGGGTCAATCCCCTCGTGCCGCCGGACTTGGCGAAGATCTGCCTGAAGTGCCTCGATCGCGAGCCCGCGGCGCGCTATCTGTCAGGCGATCAATTGGCGGATGATCTCGTGCGTTTTCTGGAGGGCAAGCCGGTGCTGGCAAGACCGGTCGGAGCTGTGGAACAAATATGGCGCTGGGCCCGGCGGAACCGCGTGGTGGCAGGATTGGCGGCGGCTCTGTTCCTGACACTGGTGGGCGGGAGTGTCTCGGTGGTCCGGCAGGCGGCGAAAAATCAAATTCAGGGACAGGCTTTGAAACGTCAGGAAGAGGAACTGGGGCAGGCGAATGGACGGTTGGCGCGCCAGGTCTATGCATCGGATATGAGGGCGGCGTTTCAGGATTTTTCCGCGGGCAACCCGGCGGGCGCGAAGGACTGGCTGCGGACGCATATCGATAGCAATGAAAAAGGGGTGGAGTGGGGTTGGCTATGGCGTCATTCGGCAGGGGAACAGGCCAGGGAATTGCATCGGGGGAGCACTCCGCAAAGCGCGGTGTCTTTTTTCCCGGATGGCCGGCATTTGGTGAAGATCACGAGTGATGGCAAGGTTTCCGTGGGAGGCGCGGAACAGGATGCCTGGAGGGAAACGGGGATCCAGGTCCAATGGCGTCCCCAGTTTTCAGCGGCCACCGGTCGACTGTATTATTGCCGCGAAGGAAAGGTTAGGAGTTGCGTGCTGGGGGATAATGGGTCCGCCGGTCCGGAGGCGGAGGGTCCGGCGGCTTTGCAGATCAGCTTGGCACCCGGGGGCAGGTGGGCGGCGTTGGGTTCAGTGTGGTCGGCCTTTTATCGAAGGGGTGGTGGTGGGGTGGCGTCGGTGATGGATTTGAGTGATGGCACCATTGTCTGGCAAGCTCCGGAGGCAGAAGTGTGCCGGATGGCGGTGAGCGCGGATGGGCGTTTTCTGGCAACAGCGGGGCGCACGGGGGGAGTGGTCCTGTGGGATGTGCCCGGGCGGCGGTCGGTTAGGCGCTGGGAAATCCCGCCGGTTTCCAATTTGCAATTTTCGCCGGATGGCCTCCATCTAGCGGCAGGCGGCACGGGGGGCGCTTGGCTCCTGAATCCGGCTGGCGCGGAAATCGTGAATCTCCCGCATTCGGGAGGGCACCAAGTGACTGAAACGGCCTTTTCCACTAACAGTCAGAGTCTGGCCACCGCCTGCACCGACCGCGGGGTCCGCGTGTGGTCCGTGGCGCACCCGCAGGAGCCCATCATTCTCCGGGGACACGAAAGCGAAGTGTGGGGCGTGGGCTGGAATCCGGATGGAAAATCCCTGGCAAGTTGCGGCCGGGACGGGCTGGTGCTGCTGTGGAATGCGCAACATATTGTCCCGCCGGAAATCAAGGTTCCCGGCCGGTTTCAACGCCCTTGGTTCGCGCCGGACAGCCGCTCGGTGATCAGTTCGGCCGGATTCTATCCCGAGGTGATCAGTGGCCGGTGGCGCTGCGATGGCACCATGTTGGAAACCTATCCGAAAAACAGCCAGAGCATCGGGCTTAACCAATCTGACGAAGCCATTTTGTTGAATTTCGGCACTGGCCGGATCGAGTGGTGGCCGCAGGGGGTGGCGGCGCCCAGCCGTGGCATGGCGATGCCGCAGGCCTCCACGTTGTATGCCTGCCAAACTTTGATTTCTCCGGATGGCGGGACTTTGTCCGTTCTGGATAACACCGGGCTGCTAACACTGCATGACACCAGGGAAAACGCGGGAAATGAACCCAGGCGCATCCCTGTTTTTCCGCGGGACGCGGGTGCGCCGCGACTGGAAGTCAGGGCCGGCGGCTGGAGCGGGAATGGGCGGCATCTCGCTTTTGCCAGCAATCAGGTGCCATTCGCCGTGCAGTGGATCGATGTGGCGGCCCTAACGGTGAGGCCGCTGGCGGGGGCGCGCGATCAGCTGACAGGACTGGCCTTTTCCGCGGATGGTCGCTGGTTGGCGGCGTGCGAGGTGAACGGGCCTATCCTTGTTTGGGAAATCGCGGACCTTTCCCGCGAACCGCTGCGCTTGGCCGGCCATGACCGGAATACGGCGGATGTCGTGTTCTCTCCGGACTGCCGCACGCTGATGAGTCTGGGCACGTTGGACGGCGTTAAATTCTGGCATGCCGCAACCTGGCGTGAGTTGGGCTCCATCCCGATTCCGGATGCGGCCAGCCACCTGGCGGTTTCCCCGGACGGGGCATGGTTGGCGGTCACGTGCGGTCTGGAGGGAAAACCGGAGCGGGCCCGGATCATTCCGCTCCGGTGATTTGGCCGGGAAATGCCGGAGGCGCCGGGGTGGGGAAAAATGATATTCCTGCCCAGGGATGCCGCGGATCCGGATGCCGGGGCGCGCTGCGGGCGATTTTTTTCGCCTTTTACCGTGATCGTCAGCCCCGGTGTTCCGAATGGAACAGTGAAGACTTGCCTGCCCCCCGCAATGATCGCTCCTTCTGCCTCCTTTTCCCCGTCCCGTAGATTTGTTATTGGATTCCTCTGCCTGCTCGTTCCGGGATTGATGCTCTGGTTAGGTGCGACA
>JAQGPD010000120.1 GCA_028293305.1 Verrucomicrobiales bacterium
CTGAGGACCGGTCAGGTGGAGGTTCTAACTAATTCTCCGGTGAATCAGGTGGATGGCCGAAATCCCAAAATTTCGCATGACGGGAATTCGGTTGTCATCCAAGCCGGTCCGGAACGTGCCCTACTTCAACCCTACCTCTACACGGTGGCGGATGGCTGGAAAGCTATTCCAAACCTGCGGCCTACGGGTGAAGATATACCATTGGCCGTCAATGACCGGGGTGACGTGGTGGGCAACGCCGGGGACGGCTTCCAGGGAGGAGGCTCCATCCCCTTCATTTACCCTAAAAACGTGAGTTGACTATCTTATCTTGGGGCACAGGGGGGGGCGTGCCAGGATTATTTCCGCACTTTGGCTTTGGACAGGAGGGCCGGCAGGGGACGCTTTTGCCTTTTCACCCGCTAAGGAGCAGTTCTCCTCCGGGATGGAACCCAAGGGGGCGCTTCCCTCCGAAATAACGCCGGAAGATCCTCACCAAAAACAGCTTCCAACGCTCCTCGGCGCTCCACTGCTCCGCAGCTCGGGCCAGGTGGCTGATTTCCCCGCTGATCCTCCGGATGGCGGCCGTGATGACCCCGGCTTTTTCATGCAGGATGCTCACCCGGATATGCTTTTGCCCCCCGCTCTCCACCCTCCGGCCCACGCCCTGCATCAGCGCGGGACGGCTGGAGCCGGAGCGAAGCGGAGACAGCGCTGCTGGATGATTAAACAAATCAGCGCAAATGGCTTCGCGGTGGTGGGTCCCATCGTAAAACCGCACATACAGGTTCCACCAGTTGCAGACCAGGGCGATGAAGGCGGCCATGATGCGGCAGGGGGCGATTTGCTGCGTGGTATACCCGCTCCAGCCCCATTGGTTTTTGGCTTCGTCGATGATGTTTTCCGCATCTGCCCGCTCCCTGTAATGCCGCACGCTGGCGGCGGCGCTGAAGCCTCCCTCCGCCTCTTCACTGGTGACCAGAACGGCGATGCGCCCGCTCCAGGGATGGGGCCGGGCGTCCCATCCTTCGCCTTCGGCCAGCGGGGGCTGGAAGGGATCGCGCCGCCGGCGTTTACCCTCTCCCACGGGAGCGACGGCGGGCGCTTCGCGCACCAGGATGACGCGCCGCTTCCGGCTCCAGCCATGGAGCCGGAGGTGGCTTTCCATGCACTGCCAGCCATCGCCGGCGTCCTCCCATTGGCTCTGGCGCAGGCAGGTTCGGACGAGGCGTTTGACGTTGAGGGTGTGCTTGAGCTTGAACAGATAGGGGACATTGCGCTCTTCGCACTGCAGGAGGATGCTTTCGACGCCATAGGCGCAGTCGCCCCGGATCAGGGTGGGCCAATGGGGGCGGGGCATGGCGTCGAGGATGCGCCAGAGTCCGGGCAGGCCCAGTTTGGCGGAGTGCTGTTTGCCGGGCAGCACTTCCACGCCCAGGCAGAGCCGCAGGTTGGCGACAAAGTAACTGTGATAGTTGTGGCTGGGACGGCCGGGTTTATGCGGATTATAACCAATCTCCGCGCCCTCCTGGTGGCCGTGGAGCGGCTTCACGGTATTATCAATATCGAGGATCCAGGGGAGAAACAGGATGGGGGTGATGGCGGCGCGGTTCTGCTCATCCATCCAGGCAAGGGCGGCGGCTTCGTCCATTTTTTTCAGAGCGCGCCGCACCACATCCTCACTGACAGTGCGGCCCATACCCAGGAGGCTTGGATTGACTCCGTCCCCCCGCACCGAGTTGATATGGGCATAACGCCAATGGCCGTTGAGCACGCTGAGCAGCAGGGTGCCGATGACATCCCGCGGATGGCTGGCGTTGTTGCTGCGGTAAGTCAGGGGAATGTTTTTGATGAGATCGGCCCAGCGTCCGCCGGCCGCCGGAAACTGGAAAAAAAAGAGCAGGGATCCCTCGCGCGTCATGGGCGCATCATGGCACCATTCGGCATGCACCCGGCCGCCCGGCGTGTCGACGGGCCACGACCCGGAGGTGGATTTTGAAACCATCCTGCCCTCACCCGATGGGTGAGCCTCCCGGGACTGAAAAAAACGGCCCATGCACTGTCATTATCATGCAAATGCGCCCATGGCCATAGCCCAACTCACGTTTTTAGGTTTACACTGACCTGGGAGGGACACAGGAAATCACCGACCATGGACGCACCCTGGAAGGCGAAGCCGTGGCCATCAATAACAGTGGTCTGGTCACGGGCACTGGGGATGGGCGCGCTTTTCTTTTCAGCAGCAAGACCATGGAGTTCGAATTTCTCACCGAACAGGTCACTGGCTGGCGCGGGGTGGATATCAATAAAGCCGGTGCGATTATTGGGGCGACCGATTTTGGGTTTAGCGGCAATCTCTTCGGTGGACCATCCGGTTCGGCCTTTTATTGGGACAGGAGAATGGAGCCATCAGCCTTGAAAACCTGATCGGAGATCAGATTGACGAATGGTTCATCACTGGAGCCAGCGAGATCAACGACAACGGCTACATCCTGGCCACGGGCTATAACCGCTGTAGCGGGACGAGCAACCACCAACTCCTATTGCGCCCTATCCCGGAGCCCGGCACCGCGGGCCTCCTGCTGGTGGCGCTGGCTGGCAGCTCATGCTGGAGGCGGCGGCGGTATTTGCTTGGGGGTGCTTCGGGCTGAGGATTTGGGGTTCGTTTTGGTGGTTTGTTATTTCAAGGAGGGCGCGTCAGGGGTGTTTTATGGGCTGGAATGCTCAAAAGGGGGAGCGACCCGGGGATTCCCGGTAAATCCGGGGCCGACCGCCCAACGGAGGGATTGGTGGGTGGGTGGTTGGTGACTGGGCAACATCCGGGCTGCCGGGCTGTGACATTGGTTTTGGCATCGGGGGCAAAAAAGCCGAACACATGTTTCGTGAATCGTTCACCTGTTCCAATTTACGGTCGATTCCTTGTGATTGGGATTAAATGGGCCATCCGATCCCACAAGGCAGGATGAACCTGGGAATCGCGCCGGGTTCCAAGATATTTGCAAAAGCATTTCATGGGCTTTACAATCAAGTAGTTCCGACGCATACTCCCTAGCAGTAAAGCTGGGCTGGGCGTCCGGAGGGGACTGGCGAAAAGATTTTCAATATTCACATTACATTTGCGATTTCTCTTGATACTGTTCATTTAGGTAGATATGTTCGGGTTTTACATTGTAAAATCCGGCAGAACTTAATTCCCCACCCCATATCCCCTTAATCCCATGGCTACTGTCACCAAACGCGACCTTGTTGTTCAAATCAGCGATCAGACCGGCTTGACCCAGAATCAGGTGTTCGATGTTCTCCAATTGTTCCTGGATAATACGACTTCCCATCTGGCTCACAATTCCGAAGTGGTGCTGCGGAATTTCGGCACGTTTGAGATTCGCGTGACCAAGCCGAAAGTCGGGCGGAATCCGAACAATCCCGGTCATGATGTGGCGATTCCTGCGCGTGCGGTGGTGAAGTTCAAGCCTGGCAAGGAACTCAAGGAGAAAGTGCTCCAATTGCTTCCGGAAGTCAGCGCATTCCGCTGATACGCGGAGGGCTGACGGCAAGCCAAAACGTGTTATTCCAATTTGGAGCTTCCGGCCCTTCGGGGTCGGAAGCGGATTTTTCCCGCTCGAAATTTCCATGCGTGCCGCGAGGCGTTCCTTTCTGTATGAAGGAAGGCATGAACCTCAACCAAAGGCGGATCCCCCGGGGTTCGGCGGCTTTCGCCGCTTGTTTGCTTTGGCAGGCTGCCCCGGTTGGCATCGTCCGTGCTGACTATCTGGACGATGTGGGATACCGGTCGCTGCTGCTGGACCTGGGTGCCGCAATGCCCACCGGGGCGGGAGTGGGGGTCAGCCAGATCGAATTCGGGAATCCGGAATATTTGCCGGAGGCTGGAACGGGCACATTTCCGGGAACGGGTATCTTTGCGGGAAAAACCTTCACCGAGAAAAGTGGTGCGACGGCAGTTTCCGGCCATGCGGCGGCGGTGGGATTGCATTTTTTCAGTTTGAATACGGATCCGGGGCTGGGACGCGCGACGATGACTCCCGGAATCTCCGCGATCGATGTTTACCGGGTGGACTCGACGGTCAGTCCGACATCGTGGACGGACGACATTTTTCTGAAACCGGGGACCGCCCGCGAGCCTTTGATCGAAAGTCGGGCGGTGCAAAATCACTCCTGGATTTCGGAGGCTGAAAATTCGGAGTCGGTGACGGACAATGATTTGTTAAGGCGCCTGGATTTCGCGGTGAGGCGGGATGGTTTTTTGCCTGTGACCGGAGTGAATAACGGATCCTCCGCCGTGCCATCCCTGATGGCATCGGCCTATAACAACTTGGCGGTGGGCCTGAGTTCCGGGGGGCACAGCACCGGCGGGGTGGTGGCCTGGCTCGATGGGGCGGGACGTCAAAAGCCGGAATTGGTGACGCCCTTGGATTACACCAGTTTTTCCACGGGCCTTGTCAGCTCGGGCGCGGCGCTGTTGCGGCAGGCCGGGTCGGCGCTGGGGGCATCGGCGGTGAGGCCGGAAACGATCAAGGCGATATTGCTGGCCGGGGCGACGAAGGGTGAATTTCCTGGTTGGACGCGTTCGGAGACGATGCCTTTGGATCCGGTTTTCGGGGCCGGGGAGATGAATATTTCCCACAGCTGGCACATCATGAATGGAGGGGGCCAGACAGCGGATGCGGTCACGGTCCGGCCGGCCAAGGCGTGGGGCTATGCGACGCTGGCCACGGGGGGGACGGCGGATTATTTGTTGAGTGTGGCGCCGGGAACGGTGGGAACGGAGCTGTCGGCGGTGGCCAGTTGGAACCGGGTGATCACGGACAGTTCGCCGGGAACTGGTTTCACCATGGCGGTATCCACCTTGGCGAACTATCAATTATCGCTCGCCCGGGTTCCGGTTTCGGGGGCCGCGGTGGTGGTGGATCAAAGTCTGAGTCCGATCGAAAACCTGGAGCATGTCTATCAAAAAAATCTTCCTTCCGGCACGTGGCGGCTGCGGCTGAGTCTGGCGGCCGGGACCAGTGCGCCTGCCGCCCTGGCGTGGCGGCTGGAGTCCGCACCGCACCGGCCGGGCATCGCCATCAGCCGGTCGGGAACGGTGGACTCCCTGACATTTTCCGGCCTGCTGGCGGGCCAGGCTTATGTGATTCAGAGCTCTGAAACGCTGGCATCGTGGACAAACGAAACGACTTTCACCGCAAACCCGGCGACTTTCGTGTGGACGACGACCGCCTCGATGGCACGGCGTTTTTACCGCTTGGCGGCCACCAATTGATAGGGTGGCCCGGCCATGCCGGTTTTTGAGGGTCGCGCGGGAAATGCGGCGAGGGGCTGGACTTGCATTAAAACAGTGTTATGGATAGCGGGTCGCCGATGTTGGGTGACTGAAAATCAACCACTTCCATTTCGATTATGAACGAAAAATCCACTCCCCGCGAAGTCGCCGCCGAATGGTTCGACCGGCTTTGGAATCAGCATGACGGCACGGTGATCCACCAATTGATGGCGCCGGGAGCGCGCGGCGAGTTGGAGGGCGGATTGGTCACGAATGGGCCGGATGAGTTTTCCCAATTTCATGAGGTTCTGCTGGGCACGATGCCGGACATCCATGTCAATATCATTGAAATAGTCCAGGAAGGCGAGCAGGCCTATGTCCGCTGGGAGGCGGAGGGCACCCACAGTGGCGGGGCGATGGGAATGGTCCCGACGGACCGGGCGCACGGTTTTCGCGGGATCACGTGGATGACGGTGAGGGATGGAAAAATCGTGGCGGGCGGGGATTGTTGGAATCACGGCGCGTTGATGACGAAGTTGTCCGGGATTTTTTAACGTTCCATCCGGGAAAATAAAGCCCGGCGGTGTGAAATAGACAAGCCGGGGCGGGGTCGGGGGCCGCTAATTGAGTGGGAGGCCGCATGTCGTCCTCCGAGCCAAAGCAGTTGTTTCCAATGGACAAGTTCCGTCGGAAACGGTTTGGTGGAGGGAATTATTCTCCGTCCTTTTCCCCTGGCAATGCGCAACGAGGTTCCTCCCCCCAATACTTACTGGAAGTGCGAGCGCTGCACCGCGTGCTGCCGTTGGCCGGGTGATGTTAAAGTGAGCGCGGAGGAGATTTCAGAAATCGCGGCCTTTCTGAACTTGGAGGAAAGCGCCTTCCTGGACAAATACACCCGCCTGCGCACGGACCGGGCCGGTTTGTCGCTGATCGAGCAGGCGGATGATTCCTGTATCTTTTTGGAAGGCAACGACTGCCGGATCAATGCGGTGAAGCCGGGGCAGTGCCGCGATTTTCCCAACAAATGGAATTTTCCCGGCTGGCGACAGGTTTGCCATGCGATCCCCGTTACCTTGACGACCGAGGGAAATTGAAGACTAAGGTAAATTTAATTTTCTTGTCTTTGTTCTGAAAAACAGATTTAAATCTAAAATTCCTTAAAAAAATAGGTGCGGTCCGGCCTCTTGATAGTGAGAGGAAAGGCAAGCCCCTGACAACCCAGCTGGAGTCCCATGAAGCACGAAACGATCCGCCGTCTCACCGCCATGACAGCCATGGTCCTCGGATTTCCCCTGGCCACGACCGCCATCAATAATTTGCTTCACTCGCCTGTGAGGAACAGCGATGCGGCGGTGGCGGAAGGTTCCGGAGCAGGGCGGAACGAGGCTGACAAAAAGGCGGAAATCCATGTGCCCCTGGGATCGGGCGCGGACATTGCCCGGGCGATTGCCTCGCTTCCCCCTGAGGGCGGGCGGGTTTTGCTGGCGGCGGGAACTTACGTTTTGCGGGAACCGCTGGTGCTGGACCGGGACGGCGTGGAGCTGTCCGGGGACCAGGAGGCGACGGTGCTCATGCTTTCCGACCACGCGGACTGCCCACTTTTAGTGATCGGGCCCATGGAGACGCCCCCGACGCGGAAGGTGACCGGGGTGGCGGTGCGGAAACTAACTTTGGATGGAAACCGGGGCAATCAGCTCAATGAATGCAATGGCGGCCCCTGCGACAATGGGGGCATTTCCTTCATCCGGAATAATGCGCTGACCATCCGGAGCGCGGAGGATGTGCGGGTGGAGCGGGTGACGGCGCGGAATGCGCGGAGCGGGGGATTGGTCCTGGAGAAGAATAGCCGCCGGATCCATGTGAGCGATTTCACATCGCATCATAACCATTTTGACGGATTCGCCGCCTATCAAACCGAGGAGAGTTTTTTCACGCGCCTCTATTTGCATGACAATGAAGCCGCGGGCATAAGCATTGATCTCCGTTTTGACCGGAATATCATGTCGCACGCCCGGTTGGAGAATAATGGAAGCCAGGGGATTTTCATGCGCGACAGCAACTTCAACAATTTCAATCACCTCACGGTGGCGGGGAATGGCGCGCAGGGAATTTTCATCGCCCAGGCGAATGATCAGCATAACACGCCCTGCACGGGAAACATTTTCAGTGATCTGAAAGTCTCCGGCAGCGGTGGCGCGGGGCTGCGGATCAATGATGTGAGCTGCATCGCCAATGTGGTGGCGAATTCCACTTTCACCGGCAACGGCGAGGGCGGGGTCAGCGAGGCCTCCGAGAAATTGATCGCCCAGCAGAACGTGAATCTGAATTGATTTTCCGTCCATGGGGCCGAGGGTTTTTGGACGTGGAAAGCGGTCGCCGCTGCTCCGCGGGCCTGCTTTATGAATCCTTTTCCGACGCTGCTGCTAACTGGTTTTGAGCCGTTTGGCGGAGATGCCTTCAATCCGTCCGGCGAGCTGGCGAAGGGGCTGCATGGGATGGAGTTTTCCTGCGGGATGAGGGTGCGGGGGCAGGTTTTGCCGGTGAGCGGGGAGGCGGCGTGGAGCCGTATGGCGGCGGCGGTGCGGCGGTATCGGCCGCAGTGGGTGGTGGCCATGGGGGTGTCCGGGAGGGCGGAAATTTCCCTGGAAACCACGGCTTGGAACGAAGCGGATTTCCGGATTCCTGACAACAAGGGCTGGCAACCGCGCGGGGTGCCGGTGCTGCGCCGGGGGCCGCCGCATTACCAGGTGGATTGGCCGGGAGTGACCGCAGGTTTGGGCGATGGCGGGTCGGGCGTGGAGGGAATCTGGGCCGGTGAAGCGGGAGCGGGGCCAGTCGCGGCCGGGAGTTTGCCGGTGCGGGCGAGCACGGATCCGGGGCGGTTTGTGTGTAATTTTTTGTATTACCGGCTGCTGCATCTGACGCGGAATCCGATGCATCCGGCGCATGGGCGGGCGCTTTTTGTGCATTTGCCGGCGACCGCGGAGATGCGGAGGGCGGGGAAGGAGAGTCGTTATTATCACAGCATGAACAACTTGCAGGATCGGGTGCGGGAGTTGCTGCAAACCTGGACGCGGCGTTCAGGGGGCCCATCGGAATAAGGTCCGGCTGGAAAATCCGGGCTTGGCGGGAGCGGATTTTCCCGCAAGAATGGTGTTTAAATATGGGATCAGTATCCGAACAGACGGCTGCGTGGCTGCGGGGACCGGCGCGGTTTTCGACGACGCGTTGGACGATGGTGTTGGAGGCGGGGGCGGAAGGGAAGGCGCGGGAGGCGGCTTTGGAGGAGTTTTGCCGGGTGTATTGGTATCCGGTTTACGCGTTTATCCGCCGGCGGGGGACGGAGCCGGAGGCGGCTAGGGATCTGACGCAGAGTTTTTTCGCCAAGCTTTTGAAGCAGGATTGGATGCTGGGGGTGGAGCGCCGGGAGTCGAGATTCAGCACGCGGCTTTGTGCGACGTTGAAGAATTTTCTGGTCAGTGAATACCGGAGGGAGACGGCGGCGAAACGTGGAGGGACGGAGGAGACGTTGTCGCTGGACATGATGGAGGCGGAGCAATGGTATGGGGCGGAGCCGGAGACGGATGAGTCGCCGGAGCGGGTGTTTGAGCGGCGGTGGGCGCAGACGGTTTTGGAGGCGGGCCTGCGGCGGCTGCGGGAGGATTGCACGGCGATGGGGAAGGGGGCGCTTTATGAGGCGCTGCATCCTTTTTTGTCCGTTGAGCCTCAGCCGGGGGTGTATGAACTGGCGGGGGTGGTGCTGGGGATTGTCCGGCGGGCGGTGGCGGTGGCGGTGTTCCGGCTGCGGAAGCACTTCCAGTCGAT
>JAQGPD010000191.1 GCA_028293305.1 Verrucomicrobiales bacterium
AGATTGACACGGTGGTGGCGATGGTATCCACGCCCGACGGCACGGTATGGGCGGGGACTCATGTCGGGATGGTGCAGGTGGCATCACCTCCGGTGCGGTATGGATTGGAGTCGGGCCTGCGCAGTGAACTGGTGACGTCCCTCTGTGTGGGTGACGCGGGGCGGCTGTGGGTGGGCACGGATGGAGGTGGGTTGTCCGTCTGGCTTGGCTCCCGTTTTTTCACCTTCGGACCGGAACATGGCATGGAGGAGCAGACCGTGAATCAAATGGTGGACGATGGCGCGGGGCGGCTTTGGATGGGGGGAAACAAGGGAATATTGAGTGTGCGGTTTCAGGATTTCGAGGCCGTGTTGAAGGGGGAAAGGCGTCAGGTGAGCCCGGAATGGCATGGAAAGGCGCAAAACCTGTTCCCTTTGCCGTTCCCCTACATGCAGGCCGTGCGTGCCCGGGACGGGAGGCTGGCGTTTGGCACGAACCGCGGCTTTCTTTTCATCACGCCTCCGCCCCTGGTCCCCTGGCCGCAGGGGCCGGAGGTCAAAATCCAGAAAATCCTTCTGAAAGGCCAGCCCTCGAAAACCGGCCTGCAGAACGTGACCCTGCCGCCGGATACCCAGCATTTTGAAGTGTTCTGGACCGGGCTTAACTTGAAATGGGCGGAAAACATCCGCTTCCGTTACCGCATGCAGGGAATGGACGACGCCTGGCATGAAGTGGGGAGCGATCGCCGCGCCGTCTTTTCCGGTCTGGCCCCGGGAAAATATGTGCTGGAATTGGGCGCACGCATCGGCACCGGGCCGTGGAGCGACTATCCGACCCGCCTGCACCTGACCTCGGTGCCCGTGTTTTGGGAGACGTGGTGGTTCCGCAGCCTGGGCGTGACCTCCATCATGGGTTCCGCAGGCACCCTGGGCTACCTGTTGGACCGCCGGAAGCGCAAACGCCTCTCCGCCAAGCGTGATCAGGAAAAAGCCGTCGAGGCCGAGCGCGCGCGCATCGCCCGGGATCTTAACGACCATCTGGGCGGCACCATCACCCAGATGGCCCTTTACAGCCAGCTGGCTCAAAGCCGCATCCCCCCCGGATCCGACGCCAACGAATACCTGGAGCGCATCCTGACATCCGCCCAAAGTGGCACGCGTGCCCTGGGGGAAATCGTCTGGGCGACCGATCCCACCCATGACACGCTCGCCAGCTTTGTCAGTCAGGTCGCGGAAATGGTGAGATCTTTTTCGCCGAATTGCACCCGCACCCTCCTTCCTCTGGCGCTGCCCGCCATCCAACTCTCCGCCGGGGTGAGGCAGCATCTGTATCTCGCTTTGAAGGAAGGGCTGAACAACCTCCACAAACACGCCTCAGCGACGGAAATCATCCTGGAGGTGGATTGTCAGGACGAACGTCTGCGCATGGTGCTGGGCGACAACGGCTGCGGGTTTGAGGAAACCGCGCCGCTGGAATTCGGCTCCGACGGATTGAAAAATATGCGGGAGCGCATGCAGCAGATCGGCGGGCAAATGACCGTGGAATCCCGGTCCGGCCAAGGGACCGCCCTGACGTTCATGGTTCCCCTGAACCGGTTGAGCTGAGGAAAATGGCGGGATGAGCCGCCTCCCGGGAGCAGTCGGACAGACGGTTTATTTTCACGATTCCATCCGACTCCCGGGTTTGGCCGGAGGTATCTTCATGGGACCGGTGCGGAAATTTCAGAATTATTGCGAAATTTGTTCATAAAAAACGCGTTAATCTGTATTATACTGACCATATGAACAAAACGTCATGGGGATGGCCACGATTGCCGGACGGAATGGGAATCGGCGCGCGCGCGGCTGCGTGGCGGTTGGCCGTGGGGGTGGTCACCCTCCTCCTGTGGGGCGGCGGGCGGATTTTGGCGGCGGAAACTGACGGTGGCAGGGTGGAGGTGGACCTGCATTTTTACGGCGGGCAAAGTGAATGGGCGAGCCAGGATGTCACCGCGCTGGCGGAAACCCCTGAGGGCTTGCTCAGGCTGGGAACGCATGCCGGGATGTGCCACTTCGATGGCGCCCACTTCGTGGAGGATCCGGAATTGCCCGCAGGGGCGGTGCGGAGGGTGGCGGCCAGCCCTTCCAAACCGGGGACGTGGGCAGCGCTCCTGGAGGGGGGGCGCATCGTGGTGGGGCGGGGCACGGCATGGGAGGGCGCATTGGGATTGGGAACTGTGAAAACGCTGCCAGGGGACGGCTACCTGGGCATGGACCTCTCCGCGGACGGCCGGATATGCGGGGTCGGAAGGGCGGATTTGACTTTTTTTGACCGGACCGGGGCCGCGTTGGGGCCAATCGCCTATCCGGCGGAGTTTTCCGGGACGATTCCCCACCTCGTCCTGGCCCGGGCCAATGGCGAATTTGTGTTTGCCGTGGGCGGAGCCGGCCTTTGGAGCCTGCAGGGCAATCTCTGGACGCGGGAAACGGGGACCGCCGGGGAAGTAAGTGCTTTGGTGGAGACCCGCAAAGGGGTGCTCTGGGGCACGGACCGCCAAGGAGTGCTATTTCGGGAACCCGGGGACGGGGGGTGGACCCGCCTTCCCCATGGCATCCCCGGGGGATGGCTGGGAAAACCGACCGGCTTGGCGGTATCCTCGGGAGGCGATGTCTGGGTCTCCTCGGATTCCGGGGGACTGTGGTGCTTTGACGGAAGCGGGCCCTGCAAGCGGGCCTGTCATAATGGCGTCGCCCTCGATTCCAAAATCACCAGCATGCTGATGGATTCCGACGATCAGCTTTGGTTGGGATTCAACGGGTTGGGGCTGGCCAAGGCGGGGATCCGGACGACAGAGGAAAAGCTGGTTTTTTACAAGGATCAGTCCCTGAGGGTGCGTGCCTTGGCAGAGGGAAATGCGGGTGAGTGGATCCTGGGGAGCCCGGGAGTGGGGTGGTTCCGGTGGACGCCTGAGCAGTTACAGCCGCTTCTGGCTACGGGTCCGGGCGCGAACGACCCGTATTGCAACGCGATTCTCCCCTCTGAGGATGGCAGCCACTGGGCAGCCGGTGGATTCGGGCTCTACCCGGTCAAGGACGGCGCCTTGATGTGGGGTGATGGATTTGGTGAACTGTTTGGAAAGGGGGATTCCCCCATGGCGCTGAGGCGGGACACACAAGGCAGGATACTGGCGGGAACCCGGTGCGGAATCCTCTATGCATTTTCCGGCCGGACATGGGCCGTGTTGGATCACACCCCGCCGGCCCGCAACATTATGGATTTGGCCTGCATGCCTGACGGGGACGTGTGGATGGGCACCTATGGAAACGGCATGCTGAAGCTGGGAAAACCCGGCTCCCCCCTCGAAACCGGGCAGGGACTGCGGAGTAAATTCATCGTCAGAACCTATACCGATGGCGTCGGCAGACTTTGGGTCGGCAGCGAGAGCGGGGGACTGGCTATTTTGAAAGGCGGAAAATTTTTCAACTTTGGCCCGGAACAAGGCGTTGACGTCCAAACTGTGAACCAAATCCTGGACGACGGCGCCGGAAGACTCTGGGTCGGCGGGAACCGGGGCATTTTCAGCCTCCGTATGGCCGACATGGAAGCTGTTCTCCGGGGGGAACAGCAAAAATTGAGTCCGGAATGGATGGGCACCCAAAAAAATGCCAGCCCGAATCCTTGTCCCATCATGTCGCCCGTGAAAGCGAAGGACGGTCGCCTCGCCTTCGGAACCAACCGCGGATTTCTCCTTCTCACCCCTCCTCCTCTTCTCCCGTGGCCCCAGGGCCCCCCGGTCAAAATAGAAAAAGTCCTGCTCATGGGGCAACCCGTGGCCAAAACCGCTCCGGAGCTCACCCTGACCCCGGAAGCACGGCACTTCGAGGTCTTCTGGACAGGCATCTCCCTCAAATGGGCCGAAAATATGAGCTTCCGTTATCGGATCAAAGGAGGGAACGACGTTTGGCACGAAGTGGGAAACGAACGGCGTGCCGTATTTGGAGGCCTGGCCCCAGGAGACTACGTCCTGGAACTGTCGGCCCGCATCGGCACCGGTCCCTGGAGCGAAGATCTGACCCGCCTGCACATCACCTCCGTGCCCGTCGTCTGGCAAAGCTGGTGGTTCCCGGGAGCCATGGCCTTGGCCACCGCCACCTTCATCGCTGCCTGCGCCTATCTCGTGTTCCGCGGGCAACGTAAAAAACTTGCCGCCTGGAGCGCCCAGGAAAAAGCCATCGAAACCGAGCGCGTCCGCATCGCCCGGGACCTGCACGACCACCTCGGCGCCACCATCTCGGAGATGGCCATTTACAGCCAAATCGCCCAATCCAAAGTCGAAGCGGGCTCCGCAGCCAACAATTATCTTGAGCGCATCCTGAAAGCCGCCCAAAGCGGAGCCCGGGCCCTGGGGGAAATCATCTGGGCCACCGACCCCGCTCATGACACCCTCACCAGTTTCGTCAGCCAGGTCGCCGAAATGGTCCGCGCCTCCACCCCCCACTCCACCCGCACCCTCCTTCCACTGGAGCTGCCCCCCATCCAACTTTCCGCCCCAGTGCGGCAACACCTCTATCTCGCCCTGAAGGAAGCCCTCAACAACCTCCACAAACACGCCTCCGCCACCGAAATCACCCTCGAGGTCGACTGCCGCGAGGAATATCTCCGTATCGTCCTTGGCGACAACGGATGCGGATTTGAACCGGGCGCAGCCCCGGCTTTCGGCTCGGATGGCCTGAAAAACATGCGGGACCGGCTGGAACAAGTGGGTGGAAAAATGACCGTCGAGACCCATCCGGGCCAGGGCACCGCCCTCACCTTCGCCGTTCCCCTGAAATGCCTCGGCTAGGACCGCATGGAGGAAATCGAAACAAAATGCCGATGAATTGATTTTTCCATTTGCGCAGCGCCGGATCGCATCCATACTCGCCATCCTGTTCCGCGCGGCTTTTACCGGTCGCTTTGGAGCGGTAGCTCAATGGTTAGAGCGCTGCCCTGTCACGGCAGAGGTTGCGGGTTCGAGTCCCGTCCGCTCCGCCACCCTTTTTCAACGGCAGACGTTGCTGGGTCCGGCGGAGTAAATCAGGGCAAAAAGTCCCCACGCACCCAGCGGGCAACATCCGGTATCGTCCGCCTCTCGTCCAGTGCGGCACCCTTTTGGTGGATCCTCTCCGACTTTGCTTGTTCCGGACACCCCTTTGACACAGAATAGGGAACTTTTTCCATGAACCGAAAAATCATCCTCCATTTTGCCACCAAAAACGTCCCCGGAGCCCGAGCCTTCTGGACAGCCCTCGGCTTCACAGTGAACGAGGCCTTCAGCGGGGAAGCCTGCGTCGCCATCATCATCAGTGACACCATCAGCGCCATGTTTTCAGCCGAGGCCGCCTTCGCAAGTTTCTCGCCGCGCGGCCTTTGTGACACCGCAACATCCCTCGAGGTCCTGACCTGCCTCACCTGCGAAAGCCGGGCGGAGGTGGACGACCTGATCCGGCGCGCCGTGGCCGCCGGTGGCTCAGTCTTCGAGGAGGCGGAGGACCACGGCTTCATGTATCAACACAGTTTTCTCGATCCCGATGGCCATGGCTGGAATCTGATCCACATGCCGGAACAAGGCTGAACCATGGAACAACAGCCGTCCCGGCTGTCCCGCCCGTCAGCCTGCGGTGCCAAAGCCTCCGCCCAAAGCACCAGCCCAGAGCACCACCCCATCCGGAAAATCGCGCATTGAAAGCTCCGCCCCCCGCGCGCAAAATGGGGCAACCCGCTCACCGTCAACCCTCCGCACCACATGGCCCACATCGTCTACCACACCAACACGGTCGCGCAAACAGGCATCGGGATCGGCTCCGCCCTTGCCATTGTTTGTTCATGGCAGCGGAACCAATCGATTTTGTGGGGCATCTTGGCGGGCGTGTTCTCGTGGTTTTATATCATCTATTTCGCCGCGACCCGCGGTCCCGGGGATCGGAAATAAAACCCAGCCACACCCCTCAACCCGGGCCCTGAATTCCCGGGTTCCCTCAGAAGACGGGCGCGTTGGACATGACACACTGCCATGGTGGCGGGGTTTTTTTGTGGACCGGGAGCAGGCATTTTCATGACATAAAGTTTCATGATTGCCATGCCGGGACCTTTTCGTATAGGCAGGCGGTGGAGGCGGATGCCGGGAAACGTTTCCGGCGTGATCTCCACGGTTTTTCCCAAGCCCGACCTCCTGTCCTTTCTTTGCGTTTCCTATCCTATCCTGTTCCATCCTTCGATCTTCTATCCTGTCTTTTCCCTTCCTATCTGATTTTTCCCGATCCATGAAACCACACCCACTCGTCCTGCCCGCCCTCGCTCTTGCCGGAGCGTTCACCTTTGCCTTCGCCGATGAAAAGAAGGACCCGGCTTTTGAGGTCGCCGCTGACAAGACCACGAAAATCGATGCCGCCCTCCCCGCCGCGACTCCCGTGCCCGTGGTGAAAAAACACGAAGTGCTCGTCTTCACGCGCACCGCCGGATTCCGTCATGGATCCATCCCCGTCGGCGTGGAAACCATGCGCCGGCTCGGTGCCAAAACCGGGCTTTTCAACGTCACCCACACCGAGGATCCGGCGGCTTTTGAAGCGGACAATCTCAAGAAATACGACGCGGTCTTCATGCTCAACACCACGGGCGACTGCTTCAACACCGGCGACAAAGCCGTCGAGGAACGCCTGAAGGGAAATCTCCTCGCCTTCGTCAACAGCGGCAAAGGCATCATCGGCATCCACAGCGCCACGGACACCTACAAGGACTGGAAGGAATATAACCAAATGATGGGCGGCGCTTTTGTCAGTCATCCCTGGGGCTCCGGCGAGACCGTGAAGGTGAAAAACCTCGACCCGAAACATCCCCTGAACGCCAGCTTCAAAGGCGAGGGCATCACGCTGAAGGACGAAATCTACAAATTCCGCAAGGACACTGCCAGCGCCTCCGACCGCCGCTTTTTGCTGGCCTTGGACCCCACCGGCACGGACATGGCCAAGGACAAGGACGACCAGCGCCCGCTTTATCCGATCGCCTGGGTGGACACCTGGGGTGAAGGCCGGGTTTTCTATTGTTCCCTCGGACACAATGACGAAATTTACATGAACCCGGTCGTGGTCGCGCACTACCTCGCCGGCATCCAATACGCGCTCGGGGAGCTGAAAGCGGACGCCACGCCGCAAGCCGTCATCACCCGCGAAAACCCGACC
>JAQGPD010000248.1 GCA_028293305.1 Verrucomicrobiales bacterium
GTCCACACAATGAGGGACAGCACCCCCATCACGCTTTCAGGATGCACCAGCGCGGCTTTCCCGCCGAAACACTCCCGCATGGCATACAGCGGGCTGGTGCCGATGTCCCCGTAAACGATTCCAAGCGCGGTGAGACAAAGAATGAAGAGCCGGGATTTGCCGGGGACGGTCGGGGAGGGATGACTCATGGATTTAGTTGGAGCCCGGTTTCAGAAAATTGTTGACGCTAGCCAACAGCTTGTGATGACTGTTCAAATGAACAGCTTTTCTTGGTATCTGTAAACTGGGATTCATCAGGGCGGCCTGCCGGCAAACGACGTGCGCGGTGTGGCATCCATAACTCACCATCGCCACTTGTCCAATGCAACGCGAGACACTTCGGGGACGGCTTCGTTCACTTTTTCCGACGGCTTTATTATTCGTCCAAAACTAAAAATTCCTTCCGGAATTCCATCCATTCATGTCAGTCTAATCATCAATATGCACCGCGCAAAATCCGCTAGTAAACAAGACCCGCCCGCGCGGAGACTCGCGCAACCTCTGGATCCGTCCCGGCCCCAGGCACAACAGCACCGGTCCCGGTCCGATTCTTTTTCCCGAAATTCAAAATATCCGCTGGAATTCGTGATTTGAAAATTCTATTCAATCTGGAAATTATATAAAACCGCCTGATCTTCTTATGCCTGAGAATATTTTTAAAAATAAGACTTATAGTTTGAGATATCTTTGTGGCTTTTCCCTCTGAACGGGTCCAAAGTATAATCACATCATTCCATGGTATCGCATGAGTGACCGCCCCCCGCATTCCGCCTCCGCGCTGAAGACCACCATACACTGGTCCCACGACGACAGCCCCAAAGTCGGCTTGATTCTCACCTCCACCCATGGCCTGGCACTCATCGCCTCGCAAACCATCCTGGCGGGCGAAAAACTGATGGCATTCGATGGGCCGCTTCATGAATGGGGCCGCACCACCCTCAACCTTCCTAACACTCCGCCTTACTATCTCCGCGACCACTGCGTGCAAATCGACGAAGGGCTCTCCCGGGACTCCACCGGCCTTGCCCGCTACGCCAACCACTGCTGCGAACCGAACTGCGGCATCACCGATCTCATCTGGATCACCGCCATGCGGGACATCGCCCCCGGCACGGAACTCACCTGGGACTATGCCATGACGGAGGACAACGACTGGTTCATGCACTGCTCCTGCGGCACCCCCGGCTGCCGCGGAGTCATCGCCGGCTATCGATTCCTCCCCCCCGAACGCCGCGCCGCGTATGAGGGATTCCTAAGTGATTGGCTCACAGCCAGTCACCGCCCCTACATCGGCCCCGCCACCGCCACCCCCCTGCCTGCGGCGTGAGCCGCTGGAGCGTGGCCGGGAACAGGGGCGCTACCCGGCATCGGCAAACGTCAGGCCTGCGTTGGAAGGCCGCAGTCTACAGCAGTTTAACGTGCCGCGAGTGACTGGCAAGTTTTCACCCGCCCGTCTTCCTGGTTTCGCTGCCCTGATAATTGGCTTTCCGGTCGTGCCCGAAGATCAAAGCGTGGCTGATAATTTGGGCCAAAACAGGAGTTCACCCAAGGCCGCCGCCCGGTTCAGCGGAACCACTTCATGGGATTCAGGGAGGGGAGGACGCGGTTGCTGGAGCGCATCCAGAGGACCAGGAGGCCGATGATGAGGAAGATGCCGTTGATGAGCCAGGCGCCGGCGGCGGGGCTGACGTAGAGGCCTTCCCCGGCTTTGACGACGACGGCGGAGAAGAAATAGATGACGATGAACATGACGATGGCTTTGGTCACGCCCCCCAGGAGCCCGCGCCGCGAGGAGACGATGCCCAGCGGCGCCGCCAGAAGCACGAAGAGAAAACACCGGAATGGCAGGGCGAAACGCCAGTGAAAGGCGGATTCGTATTTCGCCAGGCTGCGCTCGGGGAGGGAGGCATTCGTCCGCAGATAGGCCAGCAGCTCTGGCACTCCCAGATATTCCGGGTTCAGCCGGTCGCTCAGGATACTGCCGGGAGTTTCCCGCCAGGATTCCATGATGGGAAGTTTCTCCTCATACCGCTTGATCGGGACCTCGGGATTCACGGTGAAGTCCAGGACCAGTGCCTGATAGAACGTCCAAGTCCGGATCACCGGATTCCATGCGGCGCGTTTGGCGATGATCATGGTCTGCGGATCGCCCTTGGCATCCTGCTGCATGATCCAGATCTCGTTCATGGAGTTCCGGTCCGAAAGATCGTAGGGCAGCCTGAAGATCAGCCAGTTGCGCCGATCCTCCCGATTCCGGTAAGCCACGTTGAATTCCACCCTCTTCGTATCCTTGGCCACCCGGCGGCCGCTGTCCTGCAGCATTTCATCCTTCGTGCGGTCGGCCTGCGGGGCGAGCTGATAGTTCAACGCCATCACGGCCAAGGCGCACCAGGCGGCGAAAATCAGGACCGGCGCGATGATCCGGGCCACGCTGCGGCCGGCGGACATCATGGAAATCAACTCGTTGTAGCGCGACATGCGCCCCAGGGCGTAGAGCGTGGCCAGCAAGAGCGCAGCCTCCGTAATGGTGACCAGGATCTGCGGCAAAAGTGCGAGGTAAAATAACAGGATCTTCCCTGCCCCGAACTTCGCGGTCACAAAATCGTTCGCATTGTTCAGCAGGTCCATGGTGATCATGATCCCCGAGATGCCTCCCACACAGAGTAAAAAGGGCACCGCGAAGCAGCGCACCAAATACTGATCGAGCAAGGTGGAGCCGAAATACAAAGCCATGAGCAACGGGATGCTCATCAGCAGGAACCCCATCAGCGCCAGCTTCACAAAATAGGAAACCGGCGAGGAGTCCATGCCCAGGGGATCCTGCAGGGCGCTCTCAAGATTCCGGCTCAGGTCGCCGCCCAGCCACCAGATGAAAAGCCAGCCGCAGACCAGGGCCGCCGGGAGCACCAAGGCGAATCTCCGGCAATTCACCAGGGCCACGAGCAGCGCGGGCAGCAGACATTTCGCCAGCAGCAGCCAGTGCTTATTGAAAAAACCATAGGCCAAAGCCAGGGCCTGTTCCCGCTCCGCCACGGCTTCCACCTGCAGGCCGATTTGCTGCACACCGCTGAGCTGGAACAAGTCACGGACCGTCAGACCCATCCACACAGCCGTCCCCACAAGGGCCAGAACCATCGCCAGCCATGGAATTTTTTCCAAGCGCTGCCTGAAGTTCCGCCATTGGGACTGGAAACGGGAGGCTATGGCGCCGACGGCGGACAAATCCATGTGGGAAGGCAGACTATTAAGACAATTTCAGCCATGGCCTGACGCCTTGGCGCCGTCAACCCGGAAACCCTGTCCTTTTCCTCAGCAACGCGACTTCTCTTTCCCCAAAACCCCGCGCGG
>JAQGPD010000305.1 GCA_028293305.1 Verrucomicrobiales bacterium
CCGGATCCATCGCTGTTTTCGATGCCAGGAAATCCCTGACGGAAAATGTCGCCGCCCTCGGGCCGAAGTTGCACCGCAGCTATCCGGTGAGCGGGGACGGCACTCCCCACGGCATCACGGGATATGTCAGGGTAAGGGAACTTTTTGTGAATCACCTTTCTGATTCCACGCCCGGGGCAGCCGCGCCCCCGTGGCAGAATTTAATCCGGCCGGTTCTGCATATCGATGAACGCGCCACCCTCACTCAATTGATCGCGCTTTATTTGGACCACGCCGAAATTTCCGCGCTGGTGGATAATAGTCAGGGTGGTGTATCGGGTTGGATCACCATGGACGATGTGATGAAGGTCCTCATGGGTCAGAGAATCTAGCAAACCCCCGCTGCTCCGATGACGGATTTTTCCAACACCTCGTCCTCCCCGCTGGCTGTCGATATCATTGGCGATGTCCACGGCCACGCCGACCGGCTGCATGAATTGCTGCATGAACTCGGCTACCGGCCAGCGGACGCGGCATGGCATCACCCCGCGGGACGGAAGGCGGTTTTTGTCGGCGATCTGATCAATGGCGGCCCGGATTCACGCGAGGTATTGCAGACGGTCGCCGACATGCAGGAAGCCGGTTCCGCTGCCTGCGTCATGGGGAACCATGAATACAACGCGCTGCTCCATTACTTGCCAGGATCCACCGGCCGCCCCCTGCGTCTCCTAACGGACAAGCAGTGGAAATCCCATGAGCCGACCTTCCGTCAACTCGCCGGTCCGCATCCGGAGGAGTGGGCGGGTTGGTTGCGTTGGATGCTGAACCTGCCGTTGTGGCTGGACGCCGGACCCTTCCGCGTGGTGCATGCCTGCTGGGATCATGAGGCCATGGCATTCCTGATCCAATCCCGCCTAACGCCCACCCTGCTCGAAGCCTCCGTCCCGGAAGGTCCCACGCGGCAGGCCGTGGAGAACCTTCTGAAAGGTCCCGTCCTGACAGAACTTCCCGATGGAGCCGTCCTGCCAAGTCCCATCCGCCTGCGCTGGTGGGATCCACCCTGCGGGGAAGCATTTCTGGAGGAAATCTCCGTGGATAAACTCCCACGGGTTTTGCGCGGAATCAGGATAGCGGGCAACGCTTTTCCGGACCGCTGTCCCGCGGAAACCGGGCCCTTGTTTATCGGTCACTATCCAAAGCTGGGCGGGGATTCCCTGCAGGTTTCACGCAGCGTGATCTGCGTGGATGCCGGGGTCTCGCACGGCGGGAAATTGGCCGCATGGAGGCTCGATGAAGGAGTGGCGGTAATGGTTTGAAACAAAAATTCCACCGAAATCCCACCGGGGCAGTATGATTTAACTTGCAATTTTTCCGGGCATGGGCACGGTGCATCAGCTGCGTCAACCGACCCGTCAAATGCGGGAGAATGAGGCGGCGGGAACCCCGGAACACCCCGCCACGGGATTTTGTCAGGGTGGTTCCCCGGCTCTTTGAAACCAATCTGGCAAGCCTCCTGCTGAAAAGCGGTCATGCAGCGAGCCTGAACCTTGAAAAGCGTCCGGAGGGATCTGTCCTTTGCAGCCCGCCGGTGTAGTCCCACCACCCGCATGTGAACAGGTCCATCACCTGTCATCAACCAAAACCGCAATCAAAAACTCGTTATGAAGACACATCGCAACCGTCTCTCCTCTCCTGCATCCTCCCCTAAGCTTTATCTCCGCCAACCCCGGTCCCGCGCCGGGTCCACCCGCGAGGACCGCATCTTCCGCAACCTGTTTCCAAGCGGAATCCATGAAGAAGCCTTCACCGCCGAAGGGCCGCGCGATTGGGGAAATCTGGTTCTGGCCGAAGGCGATTTGTCAGGATCGCTCGTGGCCTGAAATTGGTCCGTGGACGGCGTTCAATCTGGTCAGTTTTTCCTGGATGCGATGTCATTCGGTCCGATCACCTGCGTCCGATTTGACGTAAAAAGCCAAACCGACGAAACAAGATTTCCGATGCCCACGGGCCGGAATCCGTGCTACGGGATTCCTTGTTATGGAATTGACTGTGCTTGCCTTCGCCCACGCCCGCGAAACCTTCGGGTTCTCGTCGCGGGAGGTTATCTGTGATCCCGGGGACACCCCGCGGGAAATTTTGGAGCGGCTCGTCCCCGGCGCGGACACACGCCATCTGGCGGTGGCGGTGGACAGCGAATATCATTCCCTGGATGCTCCGGTCGGAGACGCCCGGGAGTTGGCCCTTATCCCCCCTGTCTCCGGTGGTTAGTCCCATGCAATCCACCATCATCTTCTGCCGGGAGCCTATCAACATTCCGCCGCCTCCGCTGCGGTCTTTGGAAATCGGTTCCATCCTGGAATTCCACGGTCTGGTCCGCGAATTGGAGGGCGGCCGTAAATTGTCAGGACTTTTTTACGAGGCCCACGAACCCATGGCCCGGAAGCGCCTTGAGTTCCACCTGTCCGCCCTGCAAGCCGCGCACCCCGTGGACTCGGTCGAATTCATCCACCGCCTGGACTGGGTGCCCGTCGGCGAGGCCTCGCTCTACATCCGGGTTTGCAGCAGCCATCGCGCGGAAGGTTTGTTATTTCTGTCGGAATTGGTGGTGTTGCTGAAACAGGACGTGCCCATCTGGAAACTGGAAAACGCCCCCGGTTCCTAGCGATCCGCCCCGGCAGGCCCTTTCCGGGCAGTTTTGGCGGAAAAGGGCGGAAAAGGGCAGGGCGGTTAAACGGCTTCACTGCATTGTTGAGGGTTGTCCGGTGCATCGCTTGACGTGTATTCCTTGACGCATAGGCCATCGTCCTGGTAGGAATTGTGGGGCGCATTTTATTGCCTTATTCCCACTGCTCAGGAGTATTTGTAAGTCGTTTCCCGGGAGCGACGTTTTTGCCGGTCCGCAGCCGATTCCCGACCGATTTTAAATCGGAAATTCCTGAAGGGTTCCGGGATGGCGCGGATTTCCCCCCTTCGGAAAAAAGCCCGGCATTCCGGAAATGCCGGAGTCGCAATTTTCCTACTTGCACGGTATGGATTAGTGCTTCAGGGATGGGGCATGAGAATGACCAAACGCGGCGAATATGCGATCCGCAC
Organism: Verrucomicrobiales bacterium; assembly: GCA_028293305.1. Classification (GTDB taxonomy): domain Bacteria; phylum Verrucomicrobiota; class Verrucomicrobiia; order Verrucomicrobiales; family V1-33; genus CAIZWU01. The sequence continues at coordinate 3,073 of JAQGPD010000305.1, forward strand.
CCTGATCCGCCTCGGAGTGGCTCAGCGGATGGGCACGCCTATCGTTTCCGTTTCGCGTCTGGCGGAGAGCGAGCACATTCCGGCCAAGTTCCTGGAGAATATCCTGGCTGATTTGAAATCCGCCGGCTATGTCGAAGGCTTGCGCGGCAAGAGCGGAGGCGCGCGTTTGATCTGTGATCCGGAGAAAACAAAAATCGGCGAATTGATCCGTTTCATGGATGGAAAATTGGCGCCCATCGGCTGCGCCAGCGAAACCGCTTATGAACCCTGCACTTGCCCGGACGAGGACCACTGCGGTCTGCGCATGCTCATGATCGACGTTAGAAATGCCATCGCCAATATTCTGGACCGTTATTCGCTGGCCGATGTCGTGACCGTGACCCTGCGGAAGATGGAGCGCGACGGATTGGTGCCGGTCATCGCTCCTGTCAAAAAAACCGGTAAAACCCGGGTCGCCGCCGCGCTGCCGCTCAAGCCGCGGTATGCGGATCCGAATGACGGATTCCTGGCTGGACTGGTCAAGGACCTGGCCCTGAACCCGGCTGAACGCTGAACTTCCCGAACCCATTTTTTCCGAGACTTTGCCCACCGGTTCCCGCCGGAGGCCCCGCACCCACCCCACCCCAGCCAAGGCTGCCCCCACTCCCGGATGCCCGACGCCCCATGAACACCCTACCATGAATCGCCGCCATTTCCTTTCCCTCACAGCCTTGACCGCAGCCGGCCTTCCGTCCTGCAGTCCGAAGCCCGTCGCCGCCAATGCCCCGGTGCGTTTCGGGCATTTTCCCAACATCACCCATGTGCAGGCGCTCGTCGCGCATCAGCTCAGCCGCCTGAACAAAGGCTGGTATGAACAACGCCTGGGGGTGCCGGTGGAGTGGTTCACCTACAATGCCGGGCCTTCCGCCACGGAGGCGATTTTCGGCGGCGCGCTGGATGTCACCTACATCGGACCCAGCCCCGTTTTGAATGCCTACGCCAAATCCAAAGGCGAGGAAATCCGCATCCTCGCCGGCGCGGCGAACGGCGGCAGCTCCATCCTGACACGTCCGGGGGCCAATATCAAAAGCATCGCCGACCTCCGCGGGAAAAAAATAGCCACGCCGCAACTCGGGAACACCCAGGACGTGCAGCTCCGCGCTTTGCTGGCGGAAAATGGGTTCAACATTACGCAAACCGGCGGCGACGCGACCGTCCTGCCGACGCAGAACGCGGACTTGCTCAGCCTCTTCCAACAAGGAGGACTGGACGCCGCCTGGGCGCCGGAGCCCTTCGCCACGATTTTGGAACTGGAAGGCGGAGCCCTGAATCTGTTGGAGGACCGGGACACCAATGTGACCATGCTGGTCTCCAGCGCGGCCTTTATCAAGACGCGCCCGGAACTCGCGAAAAAAGTGGCCGCGGCGCATCGTGAACTAACCGATTGGATCAAGGCCAACCCCGCCGAGGCCCGCCAGCTGCTGGTCGCGGAATTGAAGGCCCTGACCACCAAGGAACCGAAGGCCGCCGTGGTGGAAAAAGCCCTTTCCCGCACGGTGCTGACGAATGATGTCTCCCGCCCCTCCCTGGAAAAAATGGTCGCCGGCGCCAAGACCGCGGGTTTTATCAAAGACTTCCCGGCGCTCGATCCCCTCCTCTCCCAACTGACCCCCTGATCCACCATCATGCCCCTGCAGGAAGAACTTCAAAACGCGCCGCCCGCCAAATTGGTGGTCGATCACGTCACCAAAATCTACCGCGGCAACCGGCAAACGGTCCATGCCCTGGAGGATGTGAGCCTGAACGTGGCGGAAGGCGAATTTGTGTGCCTGCTGGGGCCCAGCGGCTGCGGCAAAAGCACGCTGCTCAACCTCATTGCCGGCCTGGAGCATCCGGACTCGGGAGAACTTTCCGCCGATGGCGAAGTGATCACGGGTCCGGGGCGCCAGCGCATGGTGATGTTTCAGGAACACGCGCTTTTTCCGTGGCTGGACGTGACGGAAAACGTGTTATTCGGTCTGAATCTGAAGCCGCATCTAACCGATGAGGACCGCGCCGGGGTCGCCCGCGCTTTTTTGGAAATCGTGGGCCTGACCCAGTTCGCCAAGGCCAGCATCCACGAGTTGTCAGGCGGCATGAAGCAACGCGTCGCCCTGGCCCGCGCCCTCGCGCCGAATCCGCAGGTGCTGCTCATGGACGAGCCCTTCGCCGCGCTGGATGCCATGACGCGCGAGCAGCTTTACGAGGACCTGCAAAAGATCCAACAGAAGCGCCGCAAGACCATCATCTTCGTCACCCACAACGTCCGTGAAGCCGTGTGCCTGGGCGACCGCGTGCTGCTCTTCACCCCGCGTCCTGGCAAGATCCGCGCCGAGTTCAAGGTGGACCTCCCGCGCCCCCGCGATATCAATGACGTCGAGGTCGCCCAACTGGCCTCCGCCATCACCCAGGAACTCAAAAATCTGCTCCAGTCCACCCCTCTATGATTCCCACCGCGACCCCCAGCCCGCCGTCCGGAGCGCGGAAAAAAATCCGTTATTCCGAGCCCTCGGTCCTCAGCCAGACCGTGAGCGCGGTCGCATTTTTCGCGGTCCTGATCGGGCTGTGGGAATACGGATCCCGTTCCCGCTGGTGGAACCCCGTGCTCATTCCCGCGCCCTTGGATATTGCCAATTACATCATCCGTTCCTTCCATGACGGGGAGCTGCTCAAAGCCTGCTGGGTGACCATCAAACGGCTCATGATAGGATATGTTATCGGCATCGCCCTTGGCATTCCGCTGGGTCTGCTCACCGCCCGTTTCAAGTTCGCCAATAACACCCTCGGCGTCACCGCGCTGGGGCTGCAAACCCTGCCCAGTGTCTGCTGGGTGCCACTGTCCCTGCTGTGGTTTGGACAAACCGAAACCGCCATGTTATTCATCGTGGTCATGGGCACCCTCTGGGCGGTGCTCCTGGCGACCGACCACGGCATCCGGCAGATTCCGCCCATCTACCGCCGCGCCGCCGCCACCATGGGGTCCAGCGGGTTCCATTTGTTATGGCACGTGCTGCTGCCCGCCAGCCTTCCGCATCTCGTCAGCGGCACCAAGCAAGGCTGGGCCTTCGCCTGGCGCTCGCTCATGGCGGCCGAAATCTACGTGACCGTCCTGACAGGATTCGGCCTGGGCCACCTGCTTCACTACGGACGGGAGCTGCACGCCATGGACCAGGTCGCCGCCGTCATGCTGGTGATTCTGCTCATCGGATTCGCCGCGGACAAAGCCTTGTTCAGCCCGTGGGAGCGATTCCTGCGCAAACGCTGGGGCTTGACGGTCTAACGGGATTTGATGGCGGGTGGCTTTGGTTGAAAGTGCCATCAGTCCGGCAAGGAGGGGCTTTTGCTGTTTTAGGAAACTGGTCGACAAAATGTCGACCCTCCGATCCGCAAAGGAGGGTGGACATTCTGTCCACCAGAGCATCGTTTTCCACTGCCCGGCACTCATCCCAACCCATGAAGTTAGGGGGTTTCGCGCTCAGACCATTCCAGCTACCGCAATAACATAAGCTTAGATCCGGACACTTGAACAACGTGCAGGGATTCTTGAAAAATCGTGATGGGAGCCCGAGCCGGCCTGATCAGGAATAGTATTCAAAAAGAATCCTCTCTGGCATCCAAGATGTTCCGGACGTATTGAAGGAGTGGCCTTTCAGAGCCGCTTTCATAGCTTTTATGCGACGCCCCATTTTTCATCTCCATGCAGCCCTGGCGCTTTTGTGTCTTGGCGGCGGGCGCGGATTTGCGGCGGCTGAGGCGGAGGTGGCGGAGGTGGCGGAGGTGGCGGCGGTGGGAACCACGGCGGGCCCATCCGCGGAAGGGATCGAATTTTTCGAAAAGCACATCCGGCCGCTGCTGGCGGAGAGATGTTATGAATGCCATTCCGTGCAGGCGAAAAAGTCGAAGGGCGGGCTGCTGCTGGATTCGCAAAAAGGCATCGCCGCCGGCGGGACAAATGGCCCGGTCATCCTCCCGGGAGATGTGGAAAACAGTCCGCTGATTATGGCGATCCGTTGGAATGATCCTGATCAGGCCATGCCGCCGAAAGGGAAGTTGGCTCCGCAGGAAGTGGAGAAGTTGGAGCAGTGGGTCCGGATGGGCGCGCCGGATCCGCGCACGGAGGGCGCTGCGCCTTCACTGATCAAAGCGAAAACCCGCGACCCGGAGGCCGACCGGCAATGGTGGGCGTTCCTGCCGCTGGCCGGAAGCCCGGTGCCGGAGGTGACGCAGCCGGAATGGGCGCGGAAGCCTATCGATTTCTTCGTCCTCAATGAAATGGAAAGCCGGCAGCTTCAGCCGTCGCCCAAAGCGGATCCACGCAGCCTGCTGGTGCGCCTTTATCTGGACCTGACGGGGCTGCGGCCGAGCTACGCGGAGGTCGGGGATTTTGTCAGGGAGCCCACTGAAAAGGCCTATGCGGAGATCGTGGAAAAGTTGTTGGCCTCGCCGGAATATGGTCAGCGCTGGGGCCGCCATTGGCTGGATGTGGCGCGCTATGCGGAGGATAATCCCACCACGGAAGCCTCCAATCCGCCCTATCCAAATGCCTGGCGGTATCGGGATTGGGTGATCGACGCGATGAACCGGGACCTGCCTTATAACCAATTTGTCTCCCTGCAATTGGCGGCTGACCTCATCCCGGGAACGCCGCGCGGGGAAATGGCCGCGACCGGTTTTCTGGGCATTGGCCCGGTCTATCACAAGGACGCACGGCTCTCCAAAGATGTTATTGAAAATCTGGCCATGGACGACTGGGACGAGCGCGTTGATGTCGTTTCGCGCGGAGTGCTGGGCCTGACGGTCGCCTGCGCCCGATGCCATGACCATAAAACCGACCCGGTCAGCACGCGGGATTATTATGCGTTGGCGGGGGTTTTCGCCTCCACGGCGGCGGCTCCGCGATCGTTGACGGAAGTGGATAGTGAAGTGGAAACCCGCGCCATGGCGGCGTCGCAGCGGCTTTTTTACCTGAGCTACGTGGCCAACCTCCTGCGCGGGGAACCGGGCTCATCGCCCCGCGAGGCACGGAAAAAAGTCGAGGGATTTGTCAGGGAGCTGGAGGGGATTCAAAACGAAATCGCCGACCTGCGTCAAAGCCATCCCGCGCTCCACGCCCAACTTTCAAAATTGGATAGGCGGCCGACGCCCTATGAAAACGCCGATCCGCCAAGCTCCGCTCCCGCCGCCGCGAAAGTGCCGGATCTTCCGGCGGAACCGAAAGTGGCTCAGGCAGCGGCCCCGGGCAAACCAAACGCGGACGCAACAGCCCGCGCGCCTGCCGCCAGCGCGACCGCGGCAGGCGCGACCGCGGCGGGCG
>JAQGPD010000337.1 GCA_028293305.1 Verrucomicrobiales bacterium
ACGGGTTCGATCTGTTTGCCCATGACGCCGCCGGCTTTGTTGATTTCGTCGAAGGTGAAAAGCAGCACGTCACGCAGCGAGGTTTCGCTGATGGCCATGGTGCCGCTGAGGGAGTGGAGCACGCCCACTTTCACCGTTTCCTGCGCACGAAGCGGGGAGGTGAGAGCGGCGGCCGCCACACAGAAAGTGGCGGCCGCTTTGATGAGGTTGGATTTGATCATGAGTTCAGTTAGGGTCAGTTAGCTGAGGAGGGGGCTTGTGACTTTGCGGGGTTCTTAGAAGGTCAGACCGAGACCGATGGTGCCGGTGAGGAAGCTGTCGTCCTTGTTGGTGGGGAAGACGCTTTCCTCAGTGTAGTAGTAGGTCAGACCGGCGTTGAGGGCCCAGTTGCCGGGGAGGAAGCCGACGGGCACGGAGGCGGTGACGCCGGCGGAGGCGAAGGAGAAGCCGCCGTCGCCGCCGTGGAATCCTTCGGTGTCAGCCGCAACCTGCAGCGGGAAGGAGAGGGTGACGGGACCCGCTTTGGTGCCGGGGGCGATGCCGAGAACGGTGACGAGACCGGTGTCGAAGGGCTCGGCTCCGTCCACGCGGCCGTGGAGCATGAGGCTGGGGTTCAGGAGGCCGTCGGCATAGGCGATCTTGAAGTCAACAATGCGCTCGGACTGGGAGGCATACATCCATTCCTGATAGAGGAGGGTGAAGGACCATGCGCCGGTGGTGTAGCCGAAGCCACCCCAGACGTCGACTTCCTGAATGGCGTCGCCGATGCTGGAGTCGGCGTTGCTGTTCACGTCCCACCAGGTGCCGAGGATGGCTTTGAAGCCACCGCCGAGATCGAAATTGAGTTCGATGCTGGGGTTGAAGGTTCCTTTGTCGCCGAAGTCGGTGCCGGCGTTCCAGATGTCCTGGCCGTAGGAGATGAAGTGGGTGTTATAGTTGAGGTTCAGGGAGCCGGTCACGACGGGAGCCGCAGGAGCGGGAGGAGGGACGACGGTTTTTCCGGTGACGGCGGAGGTGGTGCCGGCAGTGGCCGCGGCGGCGCTGAGGACGAGGGCAGCGAGGCTGGCGGCAACAGTGGTGTTGGAATACTTCATGGATGGTGGTGGTATTGGTTGGTGGAATCAGGGGCGGTCACTCCGCTCACCTGAAGTCCGTCAAAGCAATCCGTGTTCCAGGAATGCCATGTTTGACTGGTATGAATTCTTTTCACACTATTGAAGTTAGCGGACCCCTATTGTATGTTATTATGACAAATAGAACTGCAAGGCGTGATTAAAAAGACTCAATATGATCCCGGCGGCCCGCACGGCGATGAACGGAATTCACCAAAAAAGCCGTGGGTTGACGCTTTCGTCCGGAATGCTGTATTCCGCGTATCCTTCTCCACATGCCTGCTTTCCGCTTCCTGTTCCTGCTTCTGCTGACGAATGTGCTTCCGTTGGCGGCACAGGAAGCCCCGCCTGCTCCACCATCGACCGGAGCGCCCCATCCCACCGTCCCGGCACCCGCCCCGCCGCGGACCGAGATCACGGCCCGGGGATTCGACCTCGCGGCCATCGCGAATCCGCTGGAGGAGCTTCCCCCGGAGGGAGGCACGGTCTTTTTACCGGAGGGCATCTATCTGCTGAAAGCCCCCGTGGTGCTGGACCGCGACAATGTCACCCTGCGCGGCGCGGGGCCCGGCACCATTTTGCGGACCATGGACGGCTGTGACTGCCCTGTCATCGTGATGGGCAGCACGGAAACCCCCGTCCGCCGCATTACTAAAAACCTCACCGTCAGCGACCTGACGCTGGATGGTAACCGCATGATGCAGAAGGAGGAGTGCTGGACCGGGAAGTGCGACACCGGCGGCCTGGCCTATATCCGGAACAATTGCCTGACCGTCCGTGGCGTCCATGACAGCCGCATCGCCCGCGTCACCGCCACCCGCGGCCGCAGTGGCGGACTGGTCACCGAAAAAGGCTGCCGGCGCCTGGTCGTCGAAGACTTCACGGCCTTCGACAATCATTTTGACGGCCTCGCTTGTTATGAGACGGAGGAGAGCGTCTTCACCGGACTGTTTTTACATCACAATCAATTCGCCGCCGTCTCCCTGGACATCCGCTTCCACCGCAATGCCATCGTCAACAGCCTCATGGAACACAACGGCCATCAGGGCATCTTCATGCGCGACAGCAATGAAAATGTTTTCCAGAATCTAACCATCCGCTACAACGGAGCCCAGGGCGTCTTCATGGCCCAGGTGGACGACGACGCCTCAAAATCCTGCCGCGACAACATCTTCACCGGCATCCGCGGCGAGCACATGACCGGCACCGCCTTCCGCGTGAATGACCTTTCCTGCACTGACAATATCCTGACCAATTCCGTCTTCATGCATAATCCCAATGGCGACGTCTCCGAAGTCGCCCCCGGCCTCCTGCTCCAACAAAAAGTCAAAACCGAGCCCGCCCTGCCCTGACGCGCTGCGGTCCTGATGCCCTGCCATGATGCCCCGCCCTCACTCCGCGGGGCGCGGCCACTCCGGTTAGAATGTCAGGATGACCTTCCCATTCCGGGCGTTGCGCGGGGCGTGGGCGAGCGCTTCCCGGTATTCCGAAATCGGATAGGCCGCCGCGATTTCCTGCGTCAGGCCACCCTTCACCGCCAGCCCCGCCAGGTTGCTATATAATACGGCAAGCTCCTCCCGCGACAGGGCCGCCTGCTGCCGCGTCAGCCAAAAGCCCCGGAGGACCAGGCATTTGAAAATCAGCATCCCGTTCGGCACCTTCAGGGGCTGACGGGCCATCGCGCCGTAGGTGACGTGGGTTCCGTCCGGGCCCAGCAAATCCAGCAACCGCAACGAACTGTCGCCGCCCACGGCATTGAGCGCCAGCAGCGGAGCGGTCGCCCCGGCCGCGCGCAAAGCCTCCTTCGCCGCCCCCGCCCCGGCGGCATCATCCACAAAAACCAAATCCCCGCCCAGCCGCAGACACGCGGCGCGGCTTTCCTCCCTCCTGACAAAACTCAGCGTTTTCAGCCCCAGGGACTTCGCCACCTGGATCACACAATGCCCCGCCGCGGAGCTGCCCGCATTCTGCACCACCCACGATCCCGCCGCCGGCGCGCTCCCCGCCGCATGCAAAAGCCCCCACGCCGTCGCCGGATTCACCCGCAGCAACGCCGCCTGCTCCACCGCCATCCCCGCCGGCAACACTAACAATTCCTCCGCCGGAACCACCCGGCGCGACGCCCAATTCCCCGGCCCTGACAATGGCATGACCAATGCACCCTCCGTCAGCTCCGCATGCGACTCCGCCACACCCGGTCCCCGTTTTTCCACGAATCCCGCCCCCTCCATGCCCGGCACGCAGGGCAGTTCCGCCTTCTTCCCATAACTTCCCTCGATGAAATTCAAGTCCGCCGGATTCACCGCCGCCGCCGCCATCCTGACAACCACTTCCCCGGGGCCCGGCGCCGGACATTCATAGGACTGCAACTCCACCACTTCCAAGGGCGGACCGGTGCGGGATATCAAAAGGCGGCTCATCCCTCCCATCACCAACTGAAACACATTCCGGTTCAAGAACAAAAGTTCGACAAGCCAACGCTTAAAGTTTGACGGTTTTTGGAAAAAGTATTCGACAAGCGACGTTTGTTCACCGTCTGTCTAAGTGTTGTTCAAGTAAGACGCCGCTCGGACGACGTAACCCCCCACCCCATCAAAAACCCTATGAAACTCGAAGATACCGAGCTGGAGATGCCACCCTCCGGCGAACCCTTCGTCCCTGTCATGGACGACCAGGCTGAAGTCAGAGTCCTCCTCCGCGGCATCGCGAATGGTGACCGGATTTGCTTCGCGGAATTCCACCGCCGCTTTTCCGGCATGGTCTACGCCACCGCCATCCAAGTCCTGCACAACCACGAGGACGCCCAGGACACCAGCCAGGAAGTCTTCGCCTCCCTTTGGAAAAAGGCTAAAATGTTCATGGACGACCGCGGAAAACCCTCCACCTGGCTCGCCGCCATGGCCCGGAACCGCAGTATCGACAAACTCCGCTCCCGCCAACGCCGCAGCCGGCTGAACGACTCCTTCGAGGACGAAAGCCGCACGGAGGAGCAGCTCATGCGCATCGACCCCGCCAAGGAAGCCAGCGTCAACGAACTCGGCCACCACGTCCGCTCCGCCGTCATGGAACTCTCCCCGGAACAACGGGAAGCCATCCAACTCGCTTTCTTTGAAGGCCTTACCCAACTTGAAATCGCCAACAAAACCGGCGAGCCCCTGGGCACCATCAAAGCCCGCATCCGCCGCGGCCTCGGACGGCTCCGGAGCATCGTCAAACCCTGACCTCCCACCAGCCCCGCCCGGCACCACGCCGGTCCGCGGCCACCACCACTTTCCCGTTTCTTCGGAAACCGGAAACACCGAAAAGGACCGAGCCGGGGGGCTTGGTCCTTTTCCTTTTTCAGAGGCAGCCTTCTCCGCATCCGCCCAAATCAGGGAAAAAAATACATCGCCCGGCCCTTTTCGGAAAAATTTCTCCCGTGAAAACATAGATGGAAGAACACCCGGCTTGACGTGCGAATTAAAAAAACTAGTGTCCACCCCCCGTCTTTGGCCTTATGACTTAGGCACGGACGGGACCGGACTTCACCTTTCCCCATCGCATTGAACCCTGAACAGGAGGCACCCTTGGACTTAAAAGAGATTCGTCAAATCATCGAAATGATGAAACGTAACGACCTGTCGTTGTTCCATTTGGAGCGCGAAGGGTTTAAAATCAAACTCCGCAAGGGTGTCGATTTCGATACCATGGTGGACAAACTCGGCTCCGGCATAACCATGGCTCCCGCCCATGCTTCGGCCCCGATTCCCCACCACGAGCCCGCCGCCCACGCGTCCGACTCCGGTGGAGATGACGCCGCGGAACCCGCCTCCGCCCCTGGCTCGGCGAAAATCCTCTCGCCCATGGTCGGCACCTTCTACCGTGCCGCCGGCCCCGGCGAAAAGGTCTTCGCCAACATCGGCGATTCCGTCACGGAAGGCACCACGGTCTGCATCATCGAGGCCATGAAAGTGATGAACGAAATCAAAGCCGAAGCCAGCGGCATCATCACCAAGGTCCTCGTCGAAGACGCCACTCCCGTGCAGTTCGAGACCCCGCTCTTCGAAATCAAGCCCGGCTGATCCCTGATCCTGATCCGTCGCGGCCACACTCCGGCTGGCGGCTTTCTCTCCGTCCCCTTACTGCTTCATGTTCAATAAAATCCTGATCGCCAACCGCGGCGAGATCGCCCTGCGCGTCATCCGCGCCTGCAAGGAACTCGGCATCCGCACCGTTGCCGTGTATTCCAAGGCTGACGAAACCTCCATGCACGTCCAGTTGGCCGACGACGCCATCTGCATCGGGCCCGGCCCCAGCAATCAGAGTTATCTCATGATCGACCGCATCATCGCGGCCGCTGAAATCGCCAATGTGGACGCCATCCACCCCGGCTACGGCTTCCTCAGCGAAAACGCGCGGTTTGCCCGTATCTGCGAGAGCTGCAAGATCAAATTCATCGGACCCAGCGCCGAAACCATCGAAATGATGGGCGACAAAAACCGCGCCCGCGCCACCGCCAAAAAGTGGAAAGTGCCCATCACTCCCGGCACCGACGGCATCCTCAAAGACGAAAAAGAAGCCCTCGTCGCCGCTGCCGCCATGGGTTACCCCGTGATGCTCAAGGCCTCCAACGGCGGAGGCGGACGCGGCATGCGCCCCGTCCACAACGAAGCCGCCATGGGTGGAGCCTTTTCCGCCGCCCGCAATGAAGCCGAAAAATGCTTCGGCAACGGCGACATGTATATGGAAAAACTGATCCTGAATCCTCACCACATTGAGATTCAGGTCCTTGGCGATACCAAAGGCAACGTCGTCGCGCTGGGCGAGCGCGATTGCTCCCTCCAGCGCCGGAATCAGAAAATCATCGAGGAATGCCCCTCCCCCTTCATCAGCGAAAAGCTCCGCAAACGCATGTGCGAGGCTTCCGTGAAGCTCTGCAAGGAGATCAAATACGTCAATGCCGGCACGATTGAGTATCTCGTGGACGAGCAGGAAAATTTCTACTTCATGGAGATGAACACCCGTATCCAGGTGGAACATCCCGTCACCGAGGAAGTTTACGGCGTGGACCTCATCAAGGAACAAATCCGCATCGCCGCCGGTGGTGTCCTTTCCGAATACGTCCGCAAAGCCGAAAAACGCGGCCACTCCATCGAGTGCCGTATCAACGCCGAGGACCCATATAACAACTTCGCCCCCAGCCCCGGCCTCATTAAAAACTACTACGCCCCCGGCGGCCGCGGCGTGCGCGTGGACAGCCACATCTACGCCGGCTACACCATCCCGCCGTATTACGACTCGATGATCGCCAAGCTGATCATCACCGGCAACACCCGGGAAATCGCCATCGCCCGCATGAAGCGAGCCCTCCTGGAATTCAAGATCGAAGGCATCAAAACCACCATCCCCTTCCAGCACAGCATCCTCGACAACAGCGACTTCAAATCCGGCAAATACAACATCGGCTGGGTCGAGCAATTCCTCCAAGCCAAGCCGAAGGGCTGAGCGGAAGCATCAAAACGGCGTTCCTCTTCCGTCTTTGGAAGCTGATTGTTCCATTGCGCCTTCCGAGTGCTGCCTCGGGGCGGGCTTTCATCGCTATCCTTGGAATCTATTATCAAACCCGATCCTACTCGAACACGTTTTGACGGTTTTCTCCAGCGGTGACAAATGCCTAAATGTCGGCGTTGCTTTAATTCACAGCCGATCCTTTTTCAGTTTACAAAAAATCCTCCCTGGGATATTCAAGACTACCATATCCCGTCAAATAGCCTTGTCATTTTTGGGCAATTCTGAAGATTTAGCTAATGTCCCGACAAGTCGTAGACTTCCGATGCCAGCCCTCAATAATTTTTAGGAATATTCAGTTGCTTGGGGCGCTCAAATAGCGATCACCTCCTTGAGTCCAATTCCGCGCATTATGTGACGGTCTTTCCCTATACCGCCCTAAAATGTCTCCTTCCCATCGACATCCAAATTTGGCAAATCCGCCTATTGTGGAGGCAATCATGGAGATAATGCTCGATGCCCCCCAAAAAGGTTTCTTGGAA
>JAQGPD010000468.1 GCA_028293305.1 Verrucomicrobiales bacterium
TCCATGAGTTCACGCACGCGGGCGAGGCCGTCGGCGATGTCCTTGAGTTTGGCGGGGTTTTTGGCCTTCACGAGCATTTCCTCGAGGGCGTCGTTGAAGTATTCCGCGAGGTCGGGTTGATAGAGCAGTTCGGCCCGCTCGGTGGAGAATTGTTTGCCGATGACGGCGGTGATGACCTGGGTGCCGCGCAGCCAGCCGCCGACGGAGATGCACTCGGCGAGGGCGCCGTCCTGCATTTGCTGCATTTTGGCGCGGACGGTGGCCTGGGTGGCATCGAGTTCCTGGCGGACCACGTCCCATTTGGCGTTGTCGGCGGCGTCCTCGATAGCCTGGCAATGACGGATGACGTCGTCCTTCACGCCAAGGTAGTTGGCGAGGCTGAGGACGTTGCGGCCGACGTCCTCGACGGATTTTTTGTCCTCGGCCTGCACGGCGATGAAGCCGTCCGCGACGGTGGCGCCGAGGAGGAGGGCGACGTCCGTGCGCTCGTTGAAGGAAGGTTTGGCGACGGCGCTGACTTCGGCTTTCCAATCGGGATCGCCGAGTTTGTCGAGAACGGTGAAGATTTCGCTGGGGACGGGGACGACGACTTCGTCAATGACCTGGCCGGGGAATTTGGTGAGGTCCAGTTCGCCGCCGCCTTTGTCCGGGGTGATGGCGGGCGGGACAGCGGGGGCCGTAGCCGGGGCCGGGGCGGGAGTGGGGCTCGGAGCGGCGGTTTGGGCGAAAGTGGAAGCAGGCAATGCCGCGGCGAGGAAGGCGGCGGCAAGGAGGGAGGAGCGGGCTCGGTTCATAGGATAACAAAGGAGGGAGCGTGGAGGAACGATGCCGGTGTCTCAGGAATTGGCGGGCTCGGTGGGCGGACAGGGAAGGGGCTGGCGCTGGTGTGGTTTTATTACGTTCAAGGTAAACATTGAGTTGCGGGGCGGGAATGCAACAGGGTTCCGGCTGTGGGAACGGCGGGCCGGGGGCGTGCCGGAGGGCGCTAAAGGAAAGGACAAAAAGGACTAAAGGGACAAAAGGGACCGGGCACGGCGGCCAGCCCGCGGAACCTGCGGCGGACCGCAGCGATGGGAAGGTGTGGCCCAGACGCGGAAATGCACCCACACCCGCCCACCGACTACTGACAACCGGATGCCAACCACTAGCTACCAACCACCAACAACCACCCGCCGACTGCTGACTGCTGACTGCTGACTGCTGACTGCTGACTGGTGACCGCTGACCGCTGACTGCAACCTAATAACTAATAACCGATAACCGATAACCAATAACCGATAACCAATAACTGATAACCGATAACCAATAACTGATAACCGATAACCGATAACCGATAACCAATAACCAACAACCAACAACCAACAACCACCACCCCCTCAACCGCTAGTGCACCAGCTTGTTGAGCGGGTATTCAATGATGCCTTCGGCTCCGAGTTCCTTGAGTTGGGGGATGATTTCGCGGACAATGGTTTCGTCGATCACGGTTTCCACGCTGACCCAGTCGCTGTCATAGAGTGAGGAAATGGTGGGGCGGCGGAGGCTGGGGAGGGCTTCCATGAGGGCTTTGACCTGGGAGCTGGGGAGGTTCATTTTCAGGCCAACTTTGCCGCGGGCGTCGAGGGCGCCTTTGAGGAGCATGGCGATGCGGGCGACTTTGGAGGCCTTCCAGGGATCCGCCATGGCGGCGGGGCTGGCGATGAATTGCGGATAGCTTTCCATCAGGGTGTCCACGATGCGCAGGCGGTTGGCGCGGAGGCTGGAACCGGTCTCGGTGATGTCCACGATGGCATCGACGAGTTCGGGAACTTTGACTTCCGTGGCGCCCCAGGAGAATTCGACTTCGGCCTGGACGCCTTTGGATTCCAGGTAGCGTTTGGTCAGGCCCACGGCTTCGGCGGCGATGCGTTTGCCCTGGAGGTCATGGACGGTTTGGATAGGGGAATCCTCCGGCACCACGAGGACCCAGCGGGTGGGACGCGGGGTGGCCCGGCTGTAGGGGAGCTCGCAAATGTATTCCACTTTGGCGTCGTTCTCGATGATCCAGTCGCGTCCGGTGATGCCGGCGTCCAGGAAGCCATGGTCGACATAACGGCCGATTTCCTGGGCGCGGAGGAGGCGGATTTCGAGCTCCGGATCATCCACGGCGGGACGGTAGCTGCGGCCGGCGCCGGAGACGCTGAAGCCCGCACGGGCGAGAAGGGCCAGGGTGGGTTCCTGGAGGCTGCCGCTGGGCAGACCGAGTTTGAGTTGGCGGGGAGCGTCGGACATAATAAAATCAGTGGGGCGGGGTCGGGAAAATGGGGCCTTGAAACTCCCGTCCAGGTGCCGGAAAGCAACCGGAATCCAAGGTGCCGGTTTTTCAACCCCGGCGCCATCGTTCTCCGGATGAATCTGCCCCGTTTCCTGTCCCCTTCGCCGGAAAGCGCTTTTCCCAAGCCTTCTGTTAAATTCGCCATCTGCAATGAAACCTGGCAACACACGGGGTGGGGGCACGACCTGGTCTGCGAACGGATCGCCGCACATGGGTATGACGGCGTGGAAATAGCGCCTTTCACTTTGAAGCCGAACCCGGAGGAACTCACGGAGGCGGAGGCTGTGGAGATCGGCGAGATCACGCGGAAACACGGGCTTCAGGTCGTGGGTCTGCATTGGCTATTGGTCCAGCCACCGGGGCTGCACCTGACGACCGCTGACAAGTCCGTGCGGGACCGCACGGCGGAGTTCGGCTGTCACCTGGCGCGCCTCTGCGCGGCCATGGGCGGCACCGTGATGGTCTGGGGAAGTCCGAAACAACGGCACCTGGAGGATAACGTTTCCTGGAACGAAACCGCCGCGCGTGCCGCCGAGGTGTTGCGGAAAATTTCCGAAACCGCCGGTCCCCTGGGCGTGACCCTGGCCATGGAACCGCTCGGAAGACGCGAGACGAATTTCCTGACCACCGCGGAGGAAACCGTCAGACTTTTGCGCCTGGTGGACCATCCCGCCTGCCGCCTCCACCTGGATGTGAAGGCGATGAGCGATGAAATCCTAACCATCCCTGACATCATCCGCGCCACCGCCGCCGACACCGTCCACTTCCACGCCAACGACCCGAATCTCCGCGGCCCCGGCATGGGCACGGTGGCCTACGAACCCATCGTCCAGGCCTTGGGCGAAACCGGTTATGACAAATGGATCAGCGTGGAAGTCTTCGACTACACCCCGGATCCCGACACCATCGCCGACCTGAGTCTGGCGTTTCTGCACGAGCAGTTCGAGGACTCCGGAGAGTAGTTTGCGGGAGTAGTCCGCAGAAGAGTAGTCCGCTCAGTCCTCTGAGCGGTTTTCAAAGCATCGGCTTTTCCCAGAGCATCGGCGGATTCTCTGGAAAGCCATAAAGCTGCAGCCGCTCAGAGGACTGAGCGGACTACTCTGAGCGGACTACTCTGAGCGGACTACTCTGAGCGGACTACTCTGGCGAACTACCCCGGCCTTTCCCAGTGCAGATACTGCCCTGGCCGCAGGCCGGCTTTGATGGGATTATTCCGGATATATTTTTGATATTTCACAAAGGACTCCGGCGATCTGACCAGGTGATCAAAGCTTTCGGCCTGCCAAAATTTTCCGACACGTCCGAGGTGTTTATTAATCCGCAGCGCGGTCCACTTCTTCCAGGATTCCACCTGCCGGGTCATGCCATCCGCCCACAGGCCACCGACCAGCAGATGGACGTGGTTGGGCATGATAACGTAATCACCCAACTGATAGCGGTCGCCGTCGAAATGATGCAGCGCCTCCGCCACCATTCCCGCCAGGGCTGGCTCCATGAGCGGGCAAGCGCCATGGCCGGCATCCAATCCGTCCTCCACCGCTTTTGAGAATTTCCTAAAATCCCGTCGATCCGACTCCGGCAGGCCGTCCAGCAGCGTGCGCCAGCCAGCCACGGCGGGATCGATGCCGTGATCCATCAACCAATGGTTCCGCTGCTCCCGCCACTGTTCCCAAACTGATTTAGGCAGCGAGTCGACGGTGCGCCACGTGATGAAACAGGTGGTCTGTTGCTGGTCCCAATGGGGAAGATGAATGCGGGTTTTGGTCACTTCCGCTTCCGGATTGAAAAATACAAACGACCGCCAGGAGTCGTTAGGACTTTCGGGAGGGAGGGGTTCCGGCGGGCGAGATTCCGGACCGGGGGTTTTCGGGGACATGCATGATAGGAAGACATTACTCATTTGAACAGGCAAGTAGAAAATCTGAATGCGAAGCAGAGTTTTTCGCTCAGAGTAGTCCGCAGGAGAGTAGTCCGCTCAGTCCTCTGAGCGGTTTTCAGAGCATCGGCCTTGCCCGGAGCATCGGCGGATTCTCTGGAAAGCCGGATAGCTGCAGCCGCTCAGAGGACTGAGCGG
>JAQGPD010000371.1 GCA_028293305.1 Verrucomicrobiales bacterium
GGGCGTTCTCGGCCATGAAGTCGGCCACGTTCTCGCGCGCCACTCCATGCAGCAGATGGCCAAGGACGGACTTCTCGCCGGTTTCGTCAACGCCGCCGTGGTCGCCACTTCCGATGGAACGAACAACAGCGGACGCATTGCTCAAATGGTGGGCCAGGTCGTCCAGACCCGCTATGGCCGCCAACACGAAAGCGAGTCGGACCGCATTGGCATTCAACTGCTTCTGGAAGCCGGCTACAATCCGGAGCGCCTCCTCAGCGTCATGGAGGTCCTGGCCGACAGCATGAAAGGCGGCTCCCGTCCGCCGGAAATTCTCAGTTCCCACCCCTTCCCGGAAACACGCGCGGAACAAATCAAAATCTACATCGAGTTCTTCCGCAAAAATGGCCCCGCCGCCGTGTGGACTGCCGAAAAATAACGCCTTTTACCAATCCCAGCGCCAGCCACCAAAGAACGCCCGATCATGCAACGCCGCACCTTTCTGGCCACCCTCGCCGCTGGAGCGGCCACCCCACGCTTCCCCGCCCTGGCCGCTCCGAGCCCGGCGACTCCGGTCCCTGCGGAACTCCGGGAGAAGCTGGAAAAAATCAGGCTGAAGCACAAAATCCCGTCTTTGGGTGCCGCCCGATTCGGCATCGATGGCCTTCTGTATCAGGAAGTCACGGGCTTCCGCAAAGCCGGAGGCACCACTCCAGTCACCTCCCGGGACCTCTGGCATCTCGGCTCCATGACCAAAGCCATGACCGCCAGCCTCCTCGCCACCTACGTGGACGCAGGCAAACTTCACTGGGAGGACACCCTCGGAGACCTCATCCCCAAAGCCTGCCGGGACACCCAGCCCGACGCGAAAAAAATCACCGTCCTCCAACTCCTCCGCCACCGCTCCGGACTCCCCGCCAATTTGCCGAACTGGTGGCTTCTCCCCGGCGCCGGCCAGCGCGGCGATCTCCTCCGCCTCGCCGCCCCCGCCGACGGAAAATTTCCCACCCCGGAGCCCGCCCCATTTTTTTATAGCAATATCGGATACGCCATCGCCGGACACATCGCGGAAGTCCTCGACGGCAAACCGTGGGAAACCCTCATCCGCGACCGGCTTTTCAAACCCCTGAAAATCATCGCCGGCCAAGGCCCTGCCGGCACCGAGGGCAAGGACGACCAGCCCTGGCCGCATAACGAAAAAGGCGAACCCTTCCCCACCAACGGCCCGCCTTCGGACAATCCTCCGTCCCTGGGCCCCGCCGGCCGCGTCCATGCCTCCATGGAAAACTACGCCCGATTCGCCGCCGACCATCTCCGCGGCGCCAAAAATCTCCCCGCCCTGCTGAAGCCGGAAACCTATCAAACCCTCCACCGTCCCGCCCCCGACAGCGGTTACGCCTGCGGCTGGGCCACGGCCGAGCGTCCCTGGGCCGGCGGCAACTGCCTGACGCACAACGGCACCAACAACGCCAACTACTTCGTCGCCTGGCTCGCCCCGGAAAAAGCCTTCGGCGTCCTCGCCGCCACCAACCAAGGCGGACCCGCCGCCGCCGCCGCCACGGACGAGGCCTGTTCCCTGCTCATCTCCCTCGCTGGTTAGTCCGGTTCAGTGGTTGGCCAGGATCGCCTCATCCCAGTCCTTCCAGACCGGGTCCAGGCCCATCCGCTTCAAAAGGTCCTCGATTTCGCGCGGGCTGCGTTCGTCGGCGATATCAAATTGTCCGGTCGCGCAGTCATCAGTGGATTTTTCCTCGATCTCCACGCGGCGGCCTTTTTTCGTCAGGTGCAGGTCATCCTTGCCCACGCCGGTGTAGCCCCCGGGCTCGGTGTGGCTGCCCGCGCTCATGGACGTGATGCCGAGTGGCAAAATGGCGTCGCGCAGGTCCGCTGACTCCCTGGTGCTCAGGACGATACCCACCTGCGGAAAACAAATCCGGAACGCGCAGATCAGTTGGACGAACTCCACATCCGTGAAGCCGAATTCCGGCACAAATCCGCCCGCCGCGGGACGCATGCGAGGCATGGCGACGGTGTAGGATGCTTTCCAACAATGCCGCTGCAGCCATTCCAGGTGCGCCGCCAAGGCCATGGCCTCGTCCCGCCACGGGGCCAATCCAAACAGGGCGCCGATCCCGATCCGCCGGAATCCGCCCTCGTAACCCCGCTCCGGACAGGCCAAGCGCCAGTCAAAATCCTTTTTCGGACCGGCCGTGTGCAGCACCGAGTAAGGCGCGCGTTGATAGGTTTCCTGATAGACCACCAGCCCTTCCGCCCCGGCCGCCACCATGCGGGCATATTCCGGCGCTTCCATGGGGCCCACCTCCAGGGCCACGGTGGGGATGAAATGTTTGATGGCGCGGATGCATTCCTCCAAATAGCCATCGCTGACAAATTTCGGATGCTCCCCCGCGACGAGCAGAATATGCCGGAATCCCTCCGCCGCCAAATGCCGGGCCTCCGCCACGACCTGCTCCACGGTGAGGGTCACGCGCAGGATCGGATTGTCCCGCGAAAACCCGCAATAACTGCAATTGTTCACGCACTCGTTGCTCACATAAATCGGTGCGAAAAGCCGCATGGTTTTTCCAAAATGCCGACGCGTCATCCGCATCGACTCCTGGGCCATTCCCTCCAGCACCGCGGCATCCGCCGGCTCCAACAGGGCCTCGAATTTCCGCAACAGCGGCGATTTCCCCTCGGGCAACGCGTTCAATGTATCCAAAAAGCTCACCCCGCATCAAAGGCCCCGCCCCCCGTCATGCAAGCGCTCACCACGCCGATCCGACACTCAATGCCGGCTCCAGGCATTTTCCAGAAAGCCGGTCAACTCCACATAATTCCCGGATTCCCGATGCTGCCGCCAAGCCAACCGCACCACCGCCGGCCGCAACCCCGGATCGTGCGCCCGTTTTCCAAAAACACCCTCGGCCGCGGATCCCGGCGCGATGCCGACCAGGCAGCCGGTCGCCCCATCCCCTGGGAACGCGGGCTCCACGCCGACCAGCCGGTAAGTCTTCAAATCAGGCCGCGCCTTCAGCAACTCCGCCTCCATCGCCGCCGGAGCCGGCCGCAGCAGCACATAAAAAACCGCTTC